>CAMWSA010000103.1 GCA_947176785.1 uncultured Lachnospiraceae bacterium | reverse complement strand
GGCCGCTTTGGCGTCCGTATGTTGCTCTGTGCGCCTTCCGGGATTATGCTGTTTTGAGTTCCGCATATTCCCTACATGCTCACATGCCTGGTGAGCAACATCCGGCCGCTTTGGCGTCCGTATGTTGCTCTGTGCGCCTTCCGGGATTATGCTGTTTTAAGTTCCGCTTTAGAAGATCTTCGGAGCTACTGTCGTGCGGCCTGAAATATAAAAGGGTGGTACGCCGCAGATTCCATCCCTTTACAGGGACCGAATCCTCGGCGGTACCACCCTAATTAATGTGCGTGCTTATCGGGAATAACCCCCGGAAGCCCAACATTCTGCTTCTCCTGCCGCTAACGCCGGCGCTACGCTGTATTTCCCTGGCTTCCACTTTTCCAGGCTCATACAGGACTCCGAGGCAGGTTCCGGCAGCTTTGCATAAGAGCCTTCCACCAATGGCCCTCTCTCTGAAATACTCCCCTTGCCGTACTATTCCTCTTCTCCGTCTATACTCTGTATGACCGGCCTGCCAAATAACTTCCACTACCCGGCCTGCCGTTTTATTTGACACGATTGTAGTGCATGTCGGCATGTTTGTCAAGTCCGAATTGTTTCTTCATAGCAGCTTTTTCCATATAAAATGCGTTGCAGCCTTCTGAAAATCTCACTCCGTTGGGCATTGCTCCTATGCCCGATAAGCAATAATCTTTAAAAGCAGCTGCCGCATAAGTGACAGGCCGCTTTTATATTTCTCCCTTTTCGGAAAAGTGTTCCCACTGCTTAAAATTTAAAATAAAATGCATATTCTTACATATGATTACTGAATTTGCACTCACCTGACATTTCTTCAAGCTGAAAGCGGTCATTCTGATATTAAGCCATTTACAATACAATTTGCATATTGACTGCATAAGCGTTTATCAAAGATTCCCTGCAAAACATTTGATATGATTTGTGTTGCTTCGTCTTTATCCGGACTGTCGATAACCGCTAAAGGCAATAATAAAAGAAATATTTGTCTGTCTTTTATAGAGTTCAATAACTCTTTGAATGGAATCACTTGAATATTGTAATGACCTCCTGTACAGGCGATTTGTTTATCATTGATGTAATATACTGTATCCCCCGGGTGAAATTCTATTTTTAATATTTGAGTTGGAACGAGTTCGCAAATAATTGTTTCCGGTTCATCAACATAACCGTCTGATTCCTCTAAAACTCCGTCATAATATTTTGTGAAATTGTCCCACCAACTCGTATCACACATTCCGTTCTCTATCATAAGTTCGGTCAATGACATATCTGTTTCCTCCCCCAAAGCAGTCGGAAAAGAAGTCGCAATGAAACCTACCCAAAAATTCCGATTAGAAAAATCTATCTCATGTAATGAAATCACTTTCTTATGCCTCCAGCACAATTTCAATTTATATATTCGATTATAAAATATGTATCTGCTGCTTGCAATGTATATATAAGCTCGTTTTTCATGGGTACACAATTCCGAAAAGGGAGTTATATTTTAACCAAATATCATACGGTTTCCGCCGGTCCAGGTCTCTCCAGGCAAAAGCTTCTGTGTGTGGGGCCGCTCCGACAGTTCTCCCTCATATCCGTCGTAGTCGCAGATGCCGTACCAGGGTTCCAGGCACACATAACCCGCTCCGCTGTCGGGATGGCTCCAGATTCCCCACACGGGTGCGTCACACTCCACCCGCACATACTCTTTCCCTTCCACATCGCACAGAGCCGCCGCTATGATCCCGGCCTGGTCGAAAATGAGCGCATCTCCGTCAAACAGCCCTTCCGTAATCTCAAAACACCCCTTATCCAGTTTTACCAGCCAAAATTCTTCCGTTATGACACCCTTGTCATTGAGCCGCAGGGTCTGAAGCTCCGCCTTTTTCCCAACTCCATACAAACGTATTTTCTGGCCTACCCTGCTGCCCCTTACGCCCTGTCCTGCCGGCGGACAGGCAAATGCCGCATGGCCGCCCACAGAGAAATACATGGGATTGTCCCCGGTGTTCTTCACATACCAGTCCTCCCTGATACCGTCCGCCTGTAACACATAAGCAATCTCCAGTTCAAAGGAAAAAGGATACTTTTCCCTGGTAGCATCGGTATCCTGTATGCGAAAACGAATGCTGTCATGGGTCTGCTCCGCCACCTCATACTCAACACGCTGGCCAAAGCCGTGCTTGTCCGCAGGATACACCCGGCCCTCATGGATAAACTGCTCTTTTTCCAGCTTCCCGATAAAGGGGAAGAGGAAGGGGGCCGTCTTGCCCCAGTAAGCGGGATCCCCGCTCCACATATGCTCCAGCTCCAGCTTCTTGTCCCACACGGACTTAATCTCTGCGCCCATGCTCTCCAGGGTAACCTTAAATCTGCTATTTTCCAATATATACTTCATGTCCTCCTCCATCCCTCCATTGTGTTCCCTATTCTGCCAGTTCCAGCAGCTGCCGCTTTACCTCTGCGGAGGACTCCAGAATCTTCTCGTTGGATGAATTGATCTGGGTGGAGACCGCCGCCAGTTCCCCTGTCTTTTCGTTGATGCCGGCAACCACCTCCGCCAGGTACCGGGCCTGGCTCTGCACCTGGGATACCGCCTCCAGAATCTTGGCCTGGGTATCACTGCTGCGGGACGCGGTCTCCTTGGAATCCGAGGCCAGCTTGTTGATCTCCCCGGCCACCACCGCAAAGCCCCTGCCCGCCTCACCGGCCCTGGCCGCCTCGATGGAGGCATTCAGCGCCAGCAGATTGGTCTGGGTGGCAACGGAAACCACCTCGTTATTGTTGGCCGTCAATTCCTGGATCAGCGCATTGATACTGAGCATGGAATCGTTCAGGCCGCTGCAGAATTTTGCCACCTCCAGCACATTGTCCGAGATCACCTGACACTCCCTGGCATTGGTCTCATTGCCCTGGGCCATCTCGTCCACCGCCTGATATACCATGTCAAAGCGCTTGTTAATCCCGTCAATGGTCTCCACAATCTTTTGATGCTGGCGGGCAATCCTTTCTTTCTCTACCTCCACCTGCCCGGCCAAATCCAATGCGTTGTTCTTCTCTGTCTCCACCAGGTCTTTCAGATAATGGATGCAGTTATCCCTGTAATTAAAACCATTATAGATCGCAATGGCCATTTCTTCACAGGTTGCGTACCCACAGCAGGAGCAATTGATCCTGCGGGTGGACGGCGTGTCCTTCCCCATCTCCATATAGATGCGGTCCAACTCCGCTGCACTGGGGATTTTCGCCAGGCACCCGGCAGACTTGTCCGTGTATTCACACAGGTAATCCTCCAGCTTCAAATGGGAAAACTGCCTGTTCAGCGCTTTCAGTCTCTGCGCCGGTTTCAGACGGCGCGACCAGGTACTCTTAAAGCTGTTATTCTTGCTGGCGGCCTTGATCCGCATCATCTCCATCAGCACATCATCAGTGACATTGTTGGCCTTCTCTGTGCCGGTGCCGTACAGACATCCCTGGGCACAGTTCAGCGCATCAATAAACAGATAGGGCGTGCCGTTCTCGGCGATGCGATTTTTATTCTGCTCCAGATAACGGTACATGTGGTTCTCGCCCTCACACTGCCGGATATAGGCATCCTCTCCCAAAAACCAGTATACGTTTTCCTTCAGGCCGCCTGGGGTGGGATAGATGGAACCCAGGCCATACTCAATCTCATCCTTGCAGGAGGGGCCGGAAATATTGTGGCATCTGACATACTTCATCAGATGGTCAAAGGTCACATTGTAGGAGATCAGCCCCTTCCCCCGCCTGGACTCGATCTCGTCCTTTTTGGCGATACAGGGGCTGATAAAAGCCAGCTTATCCTGCACCTTCATCTCCTTGCGCGCATACACCGCCGCACACATCATGGGACTCTGCACCGGCATCAGCCGGGGCAGCAGCTGAGGCAGATAGCGCTCCATATAATTGACCACCGCCGGACAGGGCTGGGAAATGCCGCCCAGAAAATGATACCTGTCTATGTAATTTAAATAAGCCCAGGTAGTGATATCCGCCCCAAAAGACACGCTGATCATGCGGTTGACCCCCATAGCTTTCAGGCCGCCCAGCACGCTCTCATACTCCCTGGGATAATTGGCCAGGAACGCCGGGGCAATCAGTATGGAAATCCGTTCCCCCTTCTGCAATGCCTTAAAAAAAGCCTCCGTGTCATCCACATACTCCCGGGCACCGTGTTCGCAGGCATCGAAACAGGCACCGCAGGCCACACACTTCGAGCCGTCCACTTCAATGATATTCCGTTCATCCGGCTCCTGACGGGCTACCATGGCTCCCATACAGCTGCAGACCCCAATACATTTATTGCAGCCCACACAGTTACCATTAGTCCTTACCAAACCTTCCCTCATCATATGCTCCTCCTTGCGCACGCAGCGGTCGCCCGATCCTGCTGCGCCGATGTGTGTTGGGAAGTGCTGCTTTTCGGCATTTCGCCCCACGGTGAAACGTCTGCCCTCCCCCATGCACTTCCACATATACAAGATTTAAGGCAGAGTTTTTACTGATTATATCATGATTTCCTTTAAAAGAAAAGATTCTTGAATTTTTTTCTTGACCGTAACCCTACGTCATCCTGTATGATGGAAGTACAGATATCTGAGTATAAATTGCACCGATGCGGAACTAAAGTAAACGACATTAAGATTTTTACTTTCATCTCCTGTAAAAACATATGCGCAGGTTTTTTCAGGGCTCCAAGTGAAATCCCTAATATCGTTACCTATAAAAAACAGCGGATTCCAGGAAAATATACAAGTCGGTATTCGGAAGCCCAAGTGAGCCGGCATCAGGCTCCGTCACCATATACCGGGAAGGAAGCCGCAGGTGAAAACGGAGGAAAACTATGGACAGGCAATACTATACGGCGGGGGAAATTGCCCGGATCGCCGGGGTCTCCCTGCGCACTATTCGCTACTATGACACAAAGGGGCTGCTGCCCCCGGTATCCCACTCGGATACAGGCTACCGCTACTATGACAAAGGCTCCCTGGCCCTGCTGCAGCGGATCATGATGCTGAAATATCTGGGCTTTTCCCTGGAGCAGATCCAGCAGCTGATTGCCGCCCAGGAGGCGGACGCTCTGGATCAGGAGGCGATTCTGGCCCAGCAGAAGAGTCTGCTGCTGGAAAAGAAAAAACAGTTGGAACTGCTGGTTTCCACCATAGAACTGGCGCAGCATAGTGCCCGGGAGGATAAGTGGCAGGTACTGGTGCGCTGCCTGAACCTGCTGACCAGCGACGAGAAAGTCCTGGAGCAGTATCAAAACCCCGAAAATCTAAAACGCCGAATCAATATCCACAATTATTCCACCAGTTCCCAGGGCTGGATGGAATGGGTCTATGAGCGGCTGGCTCTGCGGACGGGAGAGACTGTGCTGGAGCTGGGCTGCGGCACGGGACTGCTCTGGACGGAGCGCACCCACCTGCTGCCGGAGGGCCTGCACCTGATTCTCACGGATCGCTCCGAGGAAATGCTGGAGCAGACCCGCCGGAATCTGGCCCCCTTTGAACACGAGATGGCGGCCCGGCAAATCCGTGTTGAATACCGGGTTCTGGACGCAAATACTTTGGAACTGCCTCCGGCCTCTTATGACCGGATTATCGCCAACCATATGCTGTACCATGTGGAACGCCGGGATGCCTGCCTGGCCGCCATCGCACGGGCCTTAAAGCCGGAGGGCACCTTCTACTGCTCCACTGTGGGAGATACCCACATGGAGGAGCTGCACCAGCTGGTCATCGACTTTGATCCCCGGATCGAGATGCCTTTCCAAAATCTGACCGGGGCTTTCCACCTGGAAAATGCCACTCCTCAGCTGGCGAGGCACTTTGCCCATGTGGAGCGTCAGGATCAGGATAACGACCTGATTGTGGATGACCCCCAGGCCATCTATGACTATATCTATTCCTTCCCCGGCAATGCCTCCCTGATTCTGGAGCAGAGGGGCCGGGAGCTGCTGACAGCGATACAGGATAAATTAAACTGCGAAGGGGCCATGTTCATCCGCAAGTCCACAGGAATGTTCATCTGTAGGAGATGAATCTGTCATAATGCAAAAATAACGGGGAGTCTTTATAACCGATAAAGGGCAATTCATGGCAACCGCCGCTCTGACGGGAGGCGGTTGCCATGTTGACGTTCAACAAATCAATCAGCCATAGTATCTACGATGCTTGATCCTTCCTTCTCCTCCACCCGGAAAGTCACATTCCAGTCGCCCCTCAGATAATCCTCATTTCTGTAGAAACGGCCATGGAGACTGGCCTCCTCCAGTTCCGCCGGGGTA
Source organism: uncultured Lachnospiraceae bacterium (assembly GCA_947176785.1). Lineage (GTDB taxonomy): Bacteria > Bacillota > Clostridia > Lachnospirales > Lachnospiraceae > Acetatifactor. The sequence goes on along the minus strand of CAMWSA010000103.1, from coordinate 4,200 downwards.
CAGGGCAGATAGAACTCACAGAACATCAGCCGCTCCTCCCCCTGCTTCTCCTGCCAGGAATCGCTGAACCAGTATATCCGTTCGCTGCCGTCTGCCAGCTTCAAATATGGTATTACATGCCGAAACGAATGGGCGAATTCTCCCATGCAGATTTGCAGCCGAATCACATTGTCATAATAAGCAAGCCCGGTTATGGTAAAATCATCCACGGCGCACTCCGATGCAGATATGCCGTCCATCACCTGCGCGCCGGGTCGGGGATCATCCGGCATACTCTCCGTGCTTTTTATATCTTTTGCCTCCATAAATGCTGTGGGTTCATCCATATCCAGGCCCATCCACTCCAAATATCTGTTCCAATCCATCATTCCCCCTCCATTCAGGCTCACCTGCTTTACAGGCATCTCCGAAACAATTCCTGTCAGGGAAATCTCTCTGTCCTCCTCCCCATGGTACAGCAGCAGTTCCCTCACCCGGAAAGTCAGCTTGCTGCGCTCATAAGCCACATCCGAACTGAGTTGAAGCCGATAATACGCCTTGCCCGTCTCCTTGTCATAACCGACATAGCTGTATCCGCCCGAAAACCATGACGCACCCATACTGTTCACACTGTCCAGTCCATAACTGTCATTTAAATCCACCGGGCCCTGTATCCGGTCCCCCAGGGTGTCCCTGAAGGAAATCAGCACTGTGGCCGTTTTATTCCCATCCTCCAGATAGATCGCCTCCACCTCCATGCAGATCCCCGCCCTGGTGCTGGATTCCCGCACCGGCACAAACAGGTCCGCCAACTCCGGGGAGGTTCTCTCAAGCATTCCATAGACAAAGCCCACATTAGCCGCCAGCACAGAGGTGCCCCCAAACAACACGATTACCCCCAGCAACACTATCGCGACGGGCCGCAGCACCGCGTATTGTATCCATCGTGTCTTCTCCGTCCGGGCATCCCCCAGCATATCCTCCAGAAGCCCTCTGTCCGGGTGGATTTCGTCATAACTCTCCTGATATATCTGCTTGAATGTTCTCATAATTACCTCTTTTCTGCAAACTCTCCTCTGCCCGTAAATCACCAGGCCCCACCTGTAATATTGCACCAATCCCAATTTGGAAGCAGGACTTTCAGGCTTCACATTCGGCAGGGGCGCTTTCCAATGGTTACTCCAGTTCCTCCACTTTGTCATACCCATACTTTTCCAGGATACCGCGAAGCTGTTCTCTGGCTCTGACAAGCTGAGTGCGTACCGTGGAAGAGCGTTTGTGTAAAAGCCTGGCGATCTCCTCTGTGGACAACTCCTCATAATAATACAGGTGGATCACCAGTCGATATTTCTCCGGCAGTTCCCCGATCCCCCGGCGCAGCTGCTCCCTCTGCCAGCGCTCCTGCGCCAGCTGCGCCGGGTCTGCCTCCGTCCTGCCGGCCTCTGTCTTCCCCGCTATGTCCTGCTCTTCCAGCACATTGTGAGAATCCCCATGCATATCCTGCTTCTCCAATGGTTCCATACGCCCGTCCGCCCAGGGAGATTTCCAATGATTCTTGCAGCAGTTGACCGTGACCCGCAGCATCCAGGCCCGGGCATGCTCCGGGCTGTGAAACACCGGCCCCCGGCGGATAAACCGCAAAAAAACCTCCTGAAAGATGTCATCCGCATCGCTTCGGTCCCGCATCATGGCGTAAGCCAGGCGGTAAACCATGTCGGCGTACGCGGTGATGACAGACTGCGCATTGTCAATTGTTCCGGTTTCATCCCCGCGGTGTCTGTTCCCGGCCATCCTCATCACTCCCTTGCCGTAATTTTGTCTGTCGTGCTTTCACTATATATACCACGGAACAACACGAAACGCTACAACATAAAAACACTTTCTGCCTATAACAGACAGAAAGTGTTTTTATGTCGGTATATTGCCGTCTCTATTGTACCAGATCCAGATGCTGCACAGTGCCCACATTACCGTTCTCGTAGAGAAAGATGCCCGTGTTGCGTATATAACCGTTGTCCTGGCCGCTGCTGCCCTTCAGGGAGAAGTCCGTGGCCGTGTTTTGCAGGCAGATGGCTCCCACCCCCTTTTCGCCCAGGGTGTAAAGGCTGTCCGTGCCGTCCGGGTTCTTGCACCAGATCTTCAGCTTGGACCAGATGCTGTCATTCTCGTCAATCCAGCCGTTTCCGTCCTCGTCATAGGCCGCCAGATCCTGAAACCCGTTCCCGCTCTGGGGACCAAAAAGCTCGCTGCCATCGTTGATGACACCGTCGCCGTTCTTATCCAATGCCAGATATCCGCTGCCTGCGCCCAGCATGGAAATATTGTCTTCCTTGCCGTCCGCATCTATGTCGAACCGGAACTTTTGATCACTCAGGGAAGCCGTGTCCGCGTCAAAATTTATAACCAGGGGATCGCAGGTCTGCTGTAGAGCCGCCAAATTGATTTCCTGCCGGTAAGCCTGGGTAAAACTCCTGCTCATGCTCAGATCCACATTGAAACTGATCTCCCTGCCGTCCGCTGTCCGCACCGTACCCGTGGAAGAAAACAGCATATTTTCCTGTTCGAAATAATACTGCTCTGTGCCATAGGACAGCACTTTCATATTAAAGGGCAGAAACTGCAGGGTTGCGTTGCCGCTCTGCGCCCCCTGGCCGTCCTGATTGGCCTGACCACCATTATCCGTCCCGGTGAGGCTTTCATCCTCCCCCATAAAATTGCGGGCTCTGTCATCGTCAAAGAGCAGCATAAAGATATACCGCATGGTATAATTGCGCAGCTTGCCCAGCGCATTGTCGGAACTGCTGCGCAGCTGCACCCTGCCCGATCTCGTCATGCTCTCCACCCGCTCCCGCAGATCCGTAATGCCGCCTGTAGTGAGCATCTGACTCTGCTTTCCGCTCTCGCTGTTCTTTTCCTGATCCTGGGTGGTCTGCCCCTTCATGTTTCCCATTCCCAGCTGCCCTCCGGCCACGCCGGCACCGGTGTCCGTCCCGCCCTGCACATAATCCTTTAGTACAAAACGGTTAAAGCTTGTTCTTGAAGCCCTGAAGCTTCTGGCGGAATCCATTCCTATCGCACTTGATTCAATTCGCAAACGCCCCTCGTTTCCAGTTCACTTCTTTGCCCGCACTTCCATGATTTCCGCCCGGCTTGCGCTTGCCGGTGATGCGCCTTCTGCGCATAGGCAAAAAAAGGACGGCACGACACAAGGATCTCCATATCCCCATAACAATACCATCCGTGGTGACTATATGTTAGTTTACAAATGCTTTGGTCAAAAGCGTTTGTATTATACTTATCGTCAAGGCTAATAAATAATTTACCTCTTAGACTGGATTTCACTTGCGATTGCACGAAACGACTATGCCCTAATGGCGCCGCCACAAAAAATACCCCGGCATGACTGCCGGGATAAAAGAACAGAGAGCGCGAGACGGGAATCGAACCCGCGACCCCCTCCTTGGCAAGGAGGTACTCCACCGCTGAGCCACTCGCGCATATGCCTGTGTCAGTGCTTTCACGGCCTGCCCCGTGAGAGCGGGTGATGGGAATCGAACCCACGTATCCAGCTTGGAAGGCTGGTGTTCTACCATTGAACTACACCCGCATACAAAGGTGACAACTGCTTATCTGCCATAACATTGTATATTTTACACGTATTGCCTGTAATTGTCAATATCTTTTTGATATTTTTTTGATTTTTTTCAGGGAACACACTATCCCGCATTTAATTCCAGATCCGACACCACCCTGTTCTTGCCATTGCGCTTTCCGTAATACAGATTATCGTCCGCGTGGGTAATGGTATGGTCAATGGAACTGCCGCCCCGGTGCAGGGCCACGCCGATGGTGATGGAGCAGTGTATGGCCTGTTCCTTAGCCGCAAAGGCAAAGCCGTTTACCTCCTGCCGGATCTCTTCCGCTATCCGGCGGGCCAGTTCCATATCTCCATGAATGATCAGCAGCATCTCCTCACCGCCCCAGCGGCAGGCATGGCCATATGCGCCCACATGCTCCTGCGCTATCCGGGCAACTTCCCGCAGTACCAGATCCCCGGCGTCATGTCCATATGTGTCATTGATTTTCTTGAAATCGTCTATATCACACATCACCAGGCAAAAGGGGGCTTTATCCCGGGCATTCTGCGCGTCATTCAAGAAATTGTGCATACTGCGGCGGTTATACAGACCTGTCAGCGGGTCAATATTAGCCATCGTGTCT
>CAMWSA010000102.1 GCA_947176785.1 uncultured Lachnospiraceae bacterium | reverse complement strand
TCCCAGCGCCTTTGTATAATTGCGGGATACAAATTACGTCGCCCCTCTGTTCTGGTCTCTGGGCTCCGTCACCACAAGACTGCCTCGATTGATTCCATGATTTTCACATATGCCGGTAAATTCCTGGGAACCGACAAATCCGTTCACGATAAACTTATCCGAAAATCCGCAGTCTATGCTTCTGAGCCAATTCTCCCTGCCGGCCTCATCCGCCGGCCGGTCCAGCATTGTGCGGTACAGAATTTCCACATATTCCTCATTACTTAACCCGCGTTCCCTCTTTTCTATAAATTCGTGGGAGAGAAAAAATCCCTCGGCCACTTCCGCGCCGGTCCTCTGCCCTTTGACCAGGCTGTCCGTCCAGTCCTTTAATCCTGCTTGATCCGGTTCTCTCTCCAGCACATTCTGATAAAGGCGCTTTACAAATTCCCGCACCTGTGCCCTGTTGTCCTCCACATAGCGCGTATAGCCATATACAAACCCTGCGTCCAAAGAGCTTCTGCTTATTTTACGTCCCCAGTGTATGCTGGAGTTATAGTTTCCCTCCACTACCACGATATATCCTTGGTCCAGATGGTTTTCCAGAACCACTACCGTATGTGAATTATTATTGATCCTGAGCACGTCGCCTACGCGCAATTGGGTGTAATCCGTATATTTCCGCGTAGCATTATTGCCAAATACCGTATCGGACACGATCAGCGCGAAGCCGTGGCATCCTCGCCCGCCCTGATGTACCCCGTCAATATATACATTACTCCAGTACAGGTTATCATTCGTCCACGGCCTGCCTTCCGGATATTCGCCGGCCATAGCCCAGATTTCTTCATACGCCTCGTCCTCTGTAATGCTGACATAGTCTCCGCCGGCCCGGACTAACAATTCCCCGGCTTCGTCCGCTTCCTCGATGACCTCCCCGGTGGAAACAGCCGTGGTGTCATATCCGTCCCATTCAGCCGCCAGCACCTCAGGTGTCCTCATCCACACCATTACAAAAACCATAACCGCAATTGCAAAATATGTCTTTATTGCCGTATTCATATTTTTCTCCCTTTCTTTATATTATGCTGCTTTTCGCTGCGATCCGCCATATAATGTTTACTATACAACATTTATAGCAGTGTTTCACAATATATTTAGTCCTTCCCATACAAATCTCTTGTATACACCTTGTCGCGCACGGCCCTAAGTTCCTGGGTCATACGATTTGCCACAATGATATCTGATTCTTCGATAAACTGATCCAGGCTTCCTATCACCCTGTCGCCCTCAAACTGCTCCTGCCGCAGAGTCGGCTCATAGATCACCAGCCTTACTCCCTCGCCCCGCAGCCGCTTCATGATCCCTCTTATGGCGGACTGCCGGAAATTGTCGGAGTCTGTTTTCATGGTTAAGCGGTAGATTCCCACCACCCTGGGTTCTCTCGCAAGAATCATCTCTGTGATATGGTCCTTGCGCGTTCGGTTGGATTCCACTATTGCACTCATCATATTCTGGGGTACTTTCTCATAGTTCGCCAGCAGCTGCTTGGTATCCTTGGGCAGGCAATATCCGCCATAGCCAAAAGAAGGATTGTTATAATGTGACCCTATTCTGGGGTCCAGACACACACCGTCAATGATCTGTCTGGTATTGAGCCCCTTGACCTCTGCATAGGAATCCAACTCGTTGAAATACGCCACCCGCAGAGCCAGATAAGTGTTGGCAAACAGCTTAATGGCCTCCGCCTCCGTGGGATCTGTGAAGAGCACCGGCATATCCTTTTTTATTGCTCCTTCCCTGAGCAGCTGCGCAAAAACACGGGCTCTCTCACTCTGCTCGCCCACAATTATGCGGGAAGGATAGAGATTGTCATATAATGCCTTGCCCTCCCGCAGAAACTCCGGCGAGAAGATTATGTTCTGTGTTTGGAACTTTTGACGAGCCTCCAGCACAAATCCCACCGGGATTGTAGATTTGATAATAATCGTCGCGGAGCAGTCATGCTCCAATACTTTTCCGATTGCAAACTCCACTGAACTGGTATCAAAAAAATTCTTTCTGGCATCATAGTCGGTGGGCGTTGAAACAATCACATAATCGGCGTCTTTAAGTGCCTGTCCGTAATCCGTCGTCGCGGACAGACACAGCTGCTTTTCTTCCAGATATTCCTGAATTTCCCTGTCCACAATTGGAGATTTGCGCTCATTGATCATTTCCACTTTCTCCGGAACAATATCCACAGCCACAACCTCATTGTGCTGTGACAGCAGTATAGCGTTTGACAGACCTACATACCCCATCCCTATAACAGTGATTTTCATTTTCTCCTCTTTCTTGCATATTGCATACAAATAACACGCAGGCTTATTGTTTCCTCTCTTACAATCCGTATTCAGCCATGATTTCCCCGAATTCCTGTGACCTGGAGAAACCCTCCAGCACCTGTTCCCTTGTCATACCCCTTCTAAGACGCTCCAGCCAGTCCTGCTTTCCCGCAGGATCGGAGGCCCTGTCCATGAATGTCTGGTACAGCGTTTCCACATAGTCCGCATCGCTTAACCTGCGGTTGGCAAACTCATCCGAGCCAAAGATTGCTTTGGCAACATCTTCCGGGGTCTTGCTGCCTGTGTTGATTTCATTGGTCCAGTCTTCTACGCCCATTGTCTCGCCCTGGCGGTTCAATGCCTTGAGATACAGGCGCAGCACAAACTGCCTGACACCGGGGCGGTAGATGGAACTGCCATCCTCCTGCATGGTGCCCCTGGCGATGCCGTAGCGGTCACAAAGGCCGCTGAACTCCTGAGAATTTACAAAACCGCTGAGAACATGTTCCCGGCTCTCTCCTGATGCCAGCGCCCGTATCCAGGTTGCTTTTCCCTCACTGTCCGCTCGCCTGTCAAAAAACGTGCTGTACAGGATGTCCACATAATCATTATCGCTGAGATTCCGTTTGATAAACTCCTGGCTACAGATAAAGCCGTTCGCTATTCCTGCGCCGTCCACCTCCTGGCTCTTCAGGCGGTTTGTCCAATCCCTCAAACCTCCGGTTTCCGCTTCTCTGTCCAGTGCTTTCGTGTACATGCGCTTTACAAAGGCACGCACTTTGTCTTCTCTGGACCGGATATCCACCGTATCACTGACGCCGCTTTGGGCGGTTGCCGTGATTCTTGCGCTGCCCGCCGCCTTAATTGTAATATTGCCCTCGCCGTCCACCTGGGCCACTCCGGTGTTGGAACTCTCCCACTTCAGGCTCTTATCGTTCGCGTCCGCAGGCCCGATCTCCACTATAGCTTCATAAGTATCACCCACATAGTACTCATCCGTACTATAATGGAAATTGACCAGGGTTACCGGCTGTATCACCGTGACCTCCCAATTGGCAGTGTAACCGCCCTTTACGGTTGTAGCCGTAATTGTGGCCGTACCCTTTTTCAGACCTGTTATCAGGCCATCCTCACTCACTGCTGCCACAGACGGGTCGCTGCTGCTCCATCTCAGCATCTTGTTCGTCGTATCCACCGGATTAAAGCTGACCTCGCACCGGGCCGTGGCACCAACATCAATCACCTCTCCGGGACATGACATGGCAATCCCCTGACATGGAACAGACAGTATATCCGTATCACTGGTATAAGCCTTTATCTTCAGGTTCTTGTCATAGCTTTCCCCAAAGTCATACCAGCCACTCCCTCCGTGTGTAAAAAAGCTCTCCCTCAAGTTTGCCTCCGCCTCGCTGTGGCGGTAATTATCTGAGTCAAATTCGCATGAAACATTGATATATTCATCCGAATTTCCGCAAAACTCAAACACAATGGAAAAAGTATCTTCCGGTTCAAGAATTACTTTTTCCTTTAACGGAATCATATAATATCCGGCATATCCCGTGATGCCTTCCTGCGGAGAAGAGAGCATCGGCACGCCGCTGGCAGGATCCGCGATATCTGCCAGATTGGTGTATATTTGGAAGCTGTAATTAACTCCCGCGCTGGTCAGGTCAATACCCACCGCACACAGTTCTTCCATCTTGTTCCCATTTGCTTTGGCGGTAAACACATTGGCCGCCTTGGTTAAACTCATATAGCCGCTGTATGTCGCATGATCATATTGATAATTATTATCGTATATCTCACTTCTCTGTCCTTCAAACGCATACATGACCTGATAGATCGACTGGTCTTCATAGGACAGCCAAAAGTATCCCTCATCGCCCCATCTGTCGCCCCACGAATTTCTGATCAGCCATGCGCCGTCATTCGAAGGCTCGACATTGAAATTTTTCCTGGAGTATGAATCGTCCCAGCCAATCACCGTCACTGCGTGGTTTGTACCCCTTTTTACCGGACAATAGGACGCTGCCGTGTCGGGATTATAATAATCCTTGTATGAATAAAAGCTGAGTCCCACCGCCCCGTATTCCATGACTGCCGTTTTTATCGCCGCCGGCTCAGTCGTTGGAATCTGATACCAATTGCTCATATAAAATATATCATTTCCATAGGCAAGCACGGAATCGTCAGCGTCTATCTGAAATGATGTCACCATACTGTCGGAAATCAAGCCTTCCGCCACCGCACCTTTCCAGTTCATGAGCGCCCTGGCCGCCATGACATAATTCCCGCCTTTGTCATAATATGTAACCCCGTTTGCCTTGTCAGCGTCATAATAGCTTCTGGCCTGCCCGTCATTTCCCAAGGGGTCCGGTGCGGAATAATTGGCAAAAAAAGCCAGATGATGCTCAGACAGGTCTACGCCCATATTCGCCAGACCGTTCTTAATCAGGTTGATCTCCAGACAGGCTATGCTGGAGTAGCACCAGCAGGTTCCAAATTTTCCCTGGTTTCTGATATCCGGAACCAGGCTCCTTCCACCCACATTCCTGGAGTCATACTGAGCAGGCAGATTGCCCATGACCTGCATCAGCTCGCCGGGAAGAACGCCATCCTCCGGCAGCTCTTCCGGCTCAATAACGCCTCCTCCAAGCCCCATATAATAATCAAACAATTCTTCCTGTTCCCGTTTCTCATCCGGCGTCATGGGCCGGCCCAGGATATAATCCAGTTCCCTGTCCATCTCCTGGTCCGTCTCATAGGGCATTTGGCCCGCGGCCTCCTCATTCCCGCTGACTGTCTCCGGCACTATCTCCACCTGTACAGAGTTCTCTCCCGGTTCCGCCGCCAACACCTGCAATCCCTCTCCCCGGGATGCCATGGCCAACATTCCCGCAAGAAAAAGAGATAGTAATTTAAATCGTTTGTTCCCTCTTCGCATAGCCTTCCTCCTCTCATTATATTACGCTGCTTTTCGCTATTGCTTGCTACGTAATAATTTATTGTACATCCATGATTCTTCTCAAGTCAATGCTTTTGACAGATTTCCGAACACTTATTTTACAATTCCGGAAGGTGTATGATAATTTCGCGATAGTGATATAAAATGCCCCGTTAGCGGCATACCAATTGGGGCAAGGAGACGTGGATGAGTGTCTCCTTTACTCTGGCCTGATAAAGGGGTGTGGAGTCTGACAAGTCTCCACACCGATGTAAAAGATGAGTCTACCATCTTCAGCGGATCAAATACTCCCGCATTTTCCAGGCCCGCGTACTCATAATAGCCGACCTCCCACTCCCCTATTATTTCACAGCCCTGTGGCAGTTCTCCTGTTCCTCCCAAATAATATATATCTCTCCCCAAAGCCATCAGCTTGTCCGCTGTCTTTGAGATATCTTCTCCAAATACAGGATAACAGTATGCTCCCGTCAAGTCTCTAATCGGAAAAAAGCAGCTTATCATGTGGTAGTCATCCAGTATCACGGCATCTTCCCCGTCCAACTCTTCACATATTTCCTCCAGAAAATCCCACTCAATTCTTGTATCATCCTTATGTGTCATAATGTAGCCGCTGTGATTAAAAAGATATCCAAAAGCAGCCAGACTACAAAGAACAGTCGCCCAATGACCAAACCGTTTAACTGCGGTTTGTTCCAATACAATCCCCGTCATCAGTAAAATACCCACAATAAACGGCGCGAGATATCGGTCTCCATAATAATGGTTGATTATCCATCTTCGAAACAGCATTGCGTAAATCAATACACAATATAAGAAAAACCAAGTAATAATCGCGTTCTTCCTGTCGCAGCAGAATATATTTGTCTTATTTATCAGAAAGAAAAGTACAACCGGAAGCGTGACAACCCCTGTAAGAAGCATATAGGCCAAAAAAGTCAGCTTTTCCCAAGGTCCCCCCGTTATGATGGTCCGAATTATTACCCAGACACTTTGGATCGTAAATACAGAAGCAGTAATCCGAAGTCCCCAGATCTGACACGCAGGCGAAAGCTGCGGCAATTGCCTTTTGTAAAGATACAAAGCAGCAAACAGAGCCGCGCTTATAATTCCGCACAGGCACAGAAGCACCAGCACATTCTCGTTATCAATAAAGGGAAGCCGTGTCAGTATATTGACATTTAAATAGAAATATTCCGTGTAACACCATGCCGTAAACAGTATGGCGGCAAGATACCCAGCCGAAATATAGAGTCCCGCCCTCAGAAATACGAGTCTTCTGTCCTTCCAGAAGTAAATCAGCAAACAACCGATAATCATGGGCATCAGTGTGTAGATGGACAAATGCGTAAACGCAAAAGTTATGATTGGAAAGGCAATTCGTATAGCCTTAAATTTTCCGCTCTCCTCTGAGAAAAGTTCACAAAAAAACCAGTTTATCAGACATGCCAAAAGCAATTCACACAGAGAGGATTTGCCCAGCCACACCATAATCGGGGAAAGCATATATATTGCCAGCAGCAATATACGTTTTAACGCTGATATGTTCATTTCCCGAAGCAATTCATAAAGTAAGAGAACTGCCAGCAAATAGAATAACGTCTGGACTCCCATCATATTTTTCCAGCCCAATGCACTTCCCCACAATGCCATAGTGGCTGCATATGTTGGCACTCCATGGTAATATCCCGATGTCTCATTATATTGCTTTTGCATGTTTTGCGGTATATAGTCCCCACAAAACAGATAGTAACCGTGCATTCCATGAGAAATGACATCATTTAATTTATTCAGAAATACTGCCTTATCATCCTCCTCAAGCTCCTCATACTCTTTCATCGATCTTTGGTTTTTATTGTTATTGTTCATGTATGATATGGCCATTGTTTGGTATACCCCCTCATCCTGGCTCATTCCATACAGTTCATTTTTTTCATGAATACCCACTGTTATCAGAATACAGAAAATCAAAACACAAATATCTTGTTTGTCAAAGAATTTCCCCTGCTTTCTCACCGGCTGCTTTTTCCTGTAAACAAAGTGACTAACCAGAAAAACCATAAATGCAATGAGCAATGTGCCTATGGACGCATGCCATATCCGGTAAATATCCAACCACATCAACAATGCGCTGATTTGAATATACGTACTCCAGAAATACAGCTGCCCATATATGAATATACCTATAAGGCGCCTTTCTTTTTTCCATTGCCATATCACACAGCTAAAAGCCAGCATCGCCAGTAAAGCGATAACACCTGTTCCCATGCTCCAATCTCCTACATTGCAAGCGCCTCTGCCTGGCATCAATGTACAACAAATATCCTTTTGCTCGTCTGTCACGTTCCAATCTGTTCAATCATATTCTGCAGGCGCGTCTCAATAGCATCCCAGGCGTAGTATCGTTTCACATAATTCTCACCGTTTTTCCCCATCTGTTCGCATAACTCGCCGTGACTTTGCAGATAATTCATACATCCCTCAAACTCGAAATAGTTGCGGTAATATAGCCCTCCGTTACTTGCCAGGCAATGCGCCTTTACCACCTCGCAGTTCCCCTGAATCAGAACAGGCCTGCGCATAGCCATGGCTTCCAGCACCACAATGGATAGGCTCTCATACTGAGAGGGAAGAATCAGGAATCTGCATGCCGCCAGAGCATCAAATTTGTCCTGCTCATCTACAAATCCCAGGCTGCGGATACTGTCATCCTGCGGCAGTTCACACACCTGCTTTCCCAGATACAACAGTTTCAAGTCGCTGCCGTTTCTCATCTTATATTCCTGAAAATAGCAGGCCAATTCCTTGCATCCCTTGTGTTCATCCACTCTGCCAATATAGACCACAAAATCCTCTACGCCATATTTCTGACGGAATCTATCCGCCGATACATCTTGGGGGATGTCAATTCCCACTCCTCCCTGCCCATTATTGTTCAATTTATGTTCTGTGTGAAATCTTTTCTCCACAAACGCCTTTTCCTGAACCGTATGATAAAAGTATCCTGCGGGCAGGGCAAACAGTTCCCTGAATATGTTCAAGTAGATCGGCAGTTCATCATGGGCCGTCGGAATCATGATCGCCTTATTGCTGACTTCCGGCAGGCCAAAATAGGTGGTGTAATACAAATAGGTATTAAAGATTAGAACCTTATAGTCTTCTCTGTGTTCTCTGATGTATTTAATCAGGGAGGGGCAGTATGGCCCCTGCCTGCACATCCAGTCTTCTTCCTCTTCCATGGTGGCATCCAGCTGTAAGATTTTTAAAGACAAGATATCAAAGCTTTTACGGTCTCTCGTTTTCTCTACAGAAAATCTCCTCACAGTGACACCGTTGATTTCTTCCGTATCCGCCGCATATTCATCCCGCCAGGTGGTATAGTCTATTGCTTTTGTGGTCAGTACGTCCACATCATAGTATTTCGTCATATGCTCCGCGTACAATCTGCACTGCAATTCCGCTCCCCCATTGACTTCCAAGCCGTATCTCTGTATTACAAAAGCAATCTTTTCCATCGTTTTCTCATCCTTATCATGCCAAAAAGGCATTTATATAATTCATAAACTTCTGCTCCATGCGGTCGGTTGAAAAATCCTCCAACCGTCTTTTTCCGTTCTCTATCAACGCCTGCCGGACTTCGGGATGTCCCTGAATATAATCTATCAGTCCGGCCGTCTCCAGGGGTGAAGGGTCTTCCAGCAGGATACCGCCGTCTCCCAGCGTTCCCGTAACTCCGGTGCCGGACTGCGCAATGACCGGTATCTGAAAATACATGGCCTCCACCAGCGGGATACAAAATCCCTCATGTTCGCTCATACACAGAAAGATATCCGCCAGATGATAGTATGCCAATATTTCATCAAACGGGATATGGCCGGTAAATATAACATCATTCACACCCAATTGCCGCACATAGCTTTTTAACCGTTTCAGATATTTCTCCATATTGTGATAAGATCCCACGAGAAATAGTCTGGATTTTGGATTATAGAATCTCTGGTAATATGCAAATACCTCAATAACATCTTCCTGCTTCTTATTCGGAGCAATTCTGCCGGTAAAGATGATATTGGTATACCCATCTTTCTCATACCTGGACATGATCTTTCCGCTGGGAGTCTTGCCATAGTCCTCAAAGGGTATAATGATGGGCATCACATCCACTTTACAGGAATACCCGTTTTCCAGCAGTTCCTCCCTGTTGTAGGGTGAATCCGCAAGGCAATATTCCGGCACCGAACAGAGTTTTGGCAGGCTTTTCCGCCCTTCCCGGCACAGTGTTGCGGAAAAATCATGATAGCCGGCAAAATATTTCTCCGGAGTGATATTGTGGTATATTATTATCTTTCTTCCTTTTAGCTGGGACAGCATGTCATTAAGCTTGCTTCCTGTAGAGAGATGATATATAATGACATCCCGCTCTTTTAGCCTTGGCAGGCAGTTGACATGCCGTACCACCTCTTTTGATATGCGCTTGTCTATATTCTCCGCATAAATCTTTGTACGGAAATTGTTTTTCTTCAGTATATTGTCTATCGCCAATGCGTCGTTGCTCACACCATCCCCGTAAGACAGTGTGGGCAATATCTGAATAATTCTGCCCTTAATCCTTTTCATATTTCAATATCCACTGATGATCCATTCTCATCACACCCAAATCCCGTTTGCTGTTCGTAAACTCTATTGTCGCCACTTCCCGAAAGTAATCCACAGGCATTCCATGTCCTTCTTCAATGGTCATGTCCAATGTATATACGCCCGCCAACAACATTACTCTTGGCAATATCACTTCCATCTCTCCGTCCTCCGACAAATTAAAAGGAGGGAGATCGTCAATATCCGTATTTGTTCCATAGCATCGCAGCCCCTGTGCGTTAAAAAAGCCCAATCCAAACACTGCGTCTTTCACCAGAGATTTGACTTGATATTTTAAATGGATTTTAATCGTTTCTTCCACCTTAAATATGGTCCTCTCCTGATTCTCCTGATCCAGAATCCGTACCTCCACGATGCGGGCGCGTCCGTTGCCCCATCGTTTTCCTTCCTCCATGCCATATGCGGATGCGGGAATAACCTCATCTACTTTTTCTGTTTCCTTTACGCCCTCTTTCTCTGCTTTCCGCCTCGCTTCCTTCTCTGCGGTCTCTCTGCGTTTCATCTCCATATAATCCAAATAGGCAGGATGCACGTCCCTGGATGCTCCCTCCATTCTGACCAGGCCCTCATGGATCCAGATGGTTCGG
>CAMWSA010000101.1 GCA_947176785.1 uncultured Lachnospiraceae bacterium | reverse complement strand
CCTAACTCCCATCTGCCCGCTTCAGCGGGCATTCAAATCAGGATGGTGAAAATTCCTTTTCACCCTAACTCCCATCTGCCCGCTTCAGCGGGCATTCAAATCAGGATGGTGAAAATTCTTTTTCACCCTATTCTGGCGGTGTGCGGATTTCCCCACAGGGAAGTCCGGGGAAAGCACACAGGTAATGGAAGAGGAAATATTTTCCAAATGACTGCGCACTGTGTGGCAAATGATTGCGGAAATAAAGCATGGATCTCTGCCCCCGAAATCCGGGCGGAGGGGGAACCTGGACAAGGAGGATGCGGAATGAAGGCATACTTGATTTTAGAAGACGGCAGCATATTTGAGGGAACGCACATCGGTGCGGAGAGGGAAGTGGTCAGCGAGATTGTGTTCAACACGTCCATGGCGGGATATCTGGAGGTGCTGACTGACCCCTCCTATGCGGGGCAGGCAGTGTGTATGACCTATCCCCTGATCGGCAATTATGGCATATGCCGGGAGGATATGGAGTCAGGAAGGGCCTGGCCCGACGGCTTTATTGTCCGGGAACTTTCCAGGATTCCCAGCAACTTTCGCTGTGACCTGACCATACAGGAATTTTTGGAGGAAAATAACGTGCCCGGTATTGCGGGGATCGACACCAGGGCGCTGACCAGAATCCTGCGGGAAAAGGGAACCATGAACGGCATGATCACCACCAAAGAATACGGGGATCTGACGGAGATCCTGCCCCGGCTCCACACCTATGCCACCGGCAAAGTGGTGGAGAAGGTAAGCTGTACTGCCCCCTATACGGTCCGGGCCAGTCAGGATCTGGCGGACAACGGCACCGTCTCCGGCAGCGCGCGTTTTGACAAGGAAGCCTATGCAAGGGGAGTGAGGGAGAGACGTCCGTCCCTGGTAAAGGAATTAAGCGGCAGGGGGCTTAGAGTGGCGCTGCTGGATTTTGGGGCCAAGGACAATATCTCCCGCTCCCTGGCGGCCAGGGGCTGTGAGGTCACGGTCTACCCGGCCCTGACCGGTGCGGAGGAGATTTTGCGTTCCGGCGCGGACGGCATTATGCTCAGCAACGGCCCCGGAGATCCCAAGGAGTGTGTCTCCATAATTCAGGAATTGAAGAAGCTGTATGCCTCTGACATGCCCGTCTTTGCCATCTGCCTGGGCCATCAGCTTATGGCTCTGGCCACCGGGGCGGACACCTACAAGATGAAGTACGGCCACCGGGGCGGCAACCACCCGGTGAAGGATCTGACCACAGGAAGAGTATATATTTCCTCCCAGAACCACGGTTATGTGGTGGACACCGGGCATCTGGACCCGGCGGTGGCGGTGCCCGCCTTTGTGAATGTAAATGACGGCACCAACGAGGGCCTGGCCTACACGGGCAAAAATATTTTTACGGTGCAGTTCCATCCGGAAGCCTGCTGCGGCCCCCAGGATTCCGGCTATCTGTTTGACCGGTTTATTTCGATGATGCGCAAAAAAGAATGAGAGGTGCCTAATTGCTGCTTTTGCTTTCAGCAGAAGGTCGGTAATAATGGAAAGCTTCCCGGCTGAGAGGTATAATCTAAATGTTAAAGAAAGCGGCAAACGGGAATTTGGCTGAGAGGTATGTGATATGGATTTAGAAAAAATATATAGGGAGGAATAATATGCCTAAGAATCCCAATGTAAAACGAGTTATGGTGATCGGATCCGGCCCCATTGTCATCGGCCAGGCGGCGGAGTTTGACTATGCGGGCACCCAGGCTTGCCGTTCCCTGAAAGAGGAGGGAGTGGAGGTTATTCTGGTCAACTCCAACCCCGCTACCATCATGACGGACAAGGATATTGCCGATAAAGTATACATTGAGCCGCTGACTGCAAAGGTGCTGGAGCAGATTATCGAGAAGGAAAAGCCGGACAGCATCCTGCCCACCCTGGGGGGCCAGGCGGGGCTGAATCTGGGCATGGAACTGGAGGAATCCGGTTTTCTGGCAGCCCATGGGGTAAAGCTGCTGGGTACCACCGCCGCCACCATCCGCAATGCGGAGGGGCGGCAGGAGTTCAAGGACCTGATGGAGCGCATCGGTGAGCCCTGCGCCGCCTCCCTGGTGGTGGAAAATGTGGAGGACGGCATTGCCTTTACCAATCAGATCGGCTATCCCGTGGTGCTGCGTCCGGCTTATACGCTGGGAGGCTCCGGCGGCGGCATTGCCCACAGCCAGGCGGAACTGGAGGAGATTCTGGAAAACGGCCTGCGCCTCTCCAGGGTGGGGCAGGTGCTGGTGGAGCGCTGCATCGCCGGCTGGAAGGAGATCGAGTACGAGGTCATGCGGGACGGCGCAGGCAACTGCATCACCGTCTGCAACATGGAAAATATGGACCCGGTGGGGGTGCATACCGGGGACAGCATTGTGGTGGCTCCCTCCCAGACTCTCAGCGACAAGGAATATCAGATGCTGCGCAGTTCCGCCCTGCATATTATCGACGAACTGCAGATCACCGGCGGCTGCAACGTGCAGTTTGCCCTGCATCCTACCAGTTTTGAATACTGTGTGATCGAGGTAAATCCCAGGGTGAGCCGTTCCTCTGCCCTGGCCAGCAAGGCCACGGGCTATCCCATCGCCAAGGTGGCGGCCAAGATCGCCCTGGGCTATACCCTGGACGAGATCAAAAACGCCATAACGGGAAAAACCTACGCCAGCTTTGAACCTGCCCTGGACTACTGCGTGGTGAAGATTCCCAGACTCCCCTTTGACAAATTTATCACGGCGAAAAGGACTCTGACCACCCAGATGAAGGCCACCGGCGAGGTCATGAGCATCTGCAACAGCTTTGAGGGGGCGCTGATGAAGGCCATCCGCTCCCTGGAGCAGCATGTGGACTGTCTGCGGAGTTATGATTTTACGGCCCTGTCTTCCGAGGAACTGCTGGAGAGATTGCAGGTGGTGGATGACCAGCGGATCTTTTGTATAGCGGAGGCTCTGCGCAAGGGAATTGATTATCAGACCATCCATGATATCACTATGATTGACGTATGGTTCATTGACAAGATTGCGGTACTGGTGGAGATGGAGCAGGCGCTGGAAAGGACAAGGAGGCAGCCGCAGGAGAGCCGGGGGCTGCCGGCGGAAGGGTCGCGGGAGAGCCGGGAACTAACGGTGGAATTGCTGCGGGAGGCCAAGAGGCTGGAGTTCCCGGATCAGGTGATCGCCCGGCTCACCGGCAGGAGCGAGCCCCAGATCAGGCAGATGCGCTATGACAACGGCATTGTGGCAGTGTACAAGATGGTGGATACCTGCGCGGCGGAATTTGCCGCAGCCACTCCCTATTACTATTCCGTATTCGGCGGGGAAAATGAGGCCACAGCCAGCCAGGGCCGCAAAAAGGTGCTGGTGCTTGGCTCCGGCCCCATCCGCATCGGCCAGGGTATTGAGTTCGACTATTGCTCCGTCCATGCCACCTGGGCCTTTTCCCGGGCGGGGTATGAGACCATCATTATCAACAATAACCCGGAGACCGTCAGCACGGATTTTGACATAGCGGACAAGCTGTATTTTGAACCACTGACCCCGGAGGATGTGGAGTCCATCGTAAACATCGAAAAGCCCGACGGGGCCGTGGTGCAATTCGGCGGACAGACCGCCATCAAGCTCACGGAGAGCCTGATGAAAATGGGCGTGCCCATTCTGGGAACCCAGGCGGAGGATGTGGACGCGGCGGAGGATCGGGAACTTTTTGACAGAATACTGGAGGAGACGGAGATTCCCCGGGCGGCGGGGGGTACTGTGTACACTGCCGAGGAAGCCAGGGCAGTGGCCAACCGCCTGGGCTACCCGGTGCTGGTGCGGCCCTCCTATGTGCTGGGAGGCCAGGGCATGCAGATCGCCATTTCCGACCGGGAGATCGAAGAATTTATGGAGATCATCAATCGGATTGCCCAGGATCACCCGATTTTGGTGGACAAGTATCTCCAGGGCAAGGAGATTGAGGTGGATGCGGTGTGCGACGGCACGGACATCCTGATTCCGGGCATTATGGAGCATATCGAGAGGACAGGCGTACACTCCGGGGACAGCATCTCCGTGTATCCGGCTCCCACCATCGGCAAGCTTATCAAGGACAAGATTGCGGAGTACACCCGCAGGCTGGCCAGGGCTTTGCATGTGAAAGGACTGATTAACATCCAGTTCATCGCCATCGGGGAGGATGTGTATGTGATCGAGGTAAATCCCCGCTCCTCCCGCACGGTGCCCTATATCAGCAAGGTGACGGGAATTCCCATTGTGGATCTGGCCACGGAAGTAATTCTGGGCAAGACCATCCGGGAACTGGGATACAAGCCAGGGCTGCAGCCGGAGGCGGAGTACTATGCCATCAAGATGCCGGTATTTTCCTTTGAAAAAATCCGGGGCGCGGAGATCAGCCTGGGGCCGGAGATGAAGTCCACCGGAGAATGTCTGGGGGTGGCGGAAACCTTCCATGAGGCGCTGTACAAGGCGTTCCTGGGGGCGGGCGTGGACCTGCCCAGGCATAAGAACATGATCATCACAGTCAAGGATGCGGACAAGGGTGAGGCCATAGAGATCGGCAGGCGTTTTGAGAAGCTGGGCTATACCATCTACGCTACCAGGAGTACGGCGGCGGCGTTGAACGAGGCCGGAGTCAAGGCCCGGAAAGTCAACAAGATCTCCCAGGAATCCCCCACGGTGATGGACCTGATCCTGGGCCACAGGATCGACCTGGTGATCGATACCCCCACCCAGGGCCGGGACAAGCACAGGGACGGCTTTTTGATCCGCCGCACCGCCATTGAGACGGGTGTGTACTGCATCACGGCCATGGACACCGCCCGGGCACTGGTGACCAGCCTGGAAAATGCGGGAAAGCAGTTGTCGCTGGTGGATATTGCGTCCCTGTGACAGGGATTGCAGAACTCCGGCCAGGCGTTTTTGCCCCAAATTCCGTGTTATATGGCATAAATAAAAAATTTGATGCTGTTTCATGGGGCAGCGGGGCATATACAGAAAAATGGTATTACTGTATAAAATGGAAGTTTTGCTAAAATGGCAAAAATTCAGTGTGGATTCTGGTTTATCCAGGTTAGGAGAATGCGGATGGAATTGTGGGATGCATATAACGAAGCAGGGGAAAAGCTGGGTTTTGACTTGATCCGCGGGGAGAAAATCCCGGAAGGGGCCTATCACCTGGTCTGCGAGGTGGTGGTGCAAAGCCCGGACGGCGACTTTCTGCTGATGCAGCGCTCCTGGGAAAAGGAAGTATCCCCCGGCAAATGGGAGATCGGTGCCGGGGGCAGTGCCATGAAGGGGGAAAGCTCCCCGGAGGGAGCCTGCCGGGAACTGAGGGAAGAGACTGGCATAGAGGCGGCAGAAGTCCTTCAGGAACTCTACCGTGTGGTTCACAGAGAGCATCATGCCATTTACCATGGCTACCTGCTGGTGACAGACTGGCCCAAGAATGGGATTGTGTTACAAAAGGGGGAGACCATCTCCTACAGATGGCTGTCCCGGGAGGAGTTTCTGGATTTCTATGACAATGGTCTGTCCATCGGTTCCCAAAAGGAACGCTTGCAGGAGTTTGTAGAGGGAATCCGCAAGCTTTGAGAGGGCGGGCTTTTGATTTCCCAACCTCTATATCCCTTGTTTTGGCTCATTTGCCGGCTCATACCACATACCACTGCCCCAGGCAGTGGCATCGTCCAGCAGGATGCGAATCAGCCGTGTCCACAAGTCCAGCCCTGTGGTCAGTTCGGGCAGCTTGGAGCCGTGTCGGAAGTCCCAATACAGTTCACCGCATATCAGGCTGATGGCGAAGTCTGCCCAATTTTTGAAACTTTGTGCCTGGACGATCCAGTACTCCGCCAGCTCATCCAGTTCATTCCGGGTCAGCAGGCCGCAGGCATAGCCCGCCCGCAGGTGTCCCATGCACTCGCTGATGTCCCAGGCCAAATAGCCATTATGCCCAACAATGGGGTGGAACTGGGCGGAAAAGTCCCGGGCCACCTGAAAATATTCCAATGCGTCCTTATGTAGCCGAGCCATATCAAAGGGCGGACGCCCCTCCCAGAAGCCTTCGAAGTCAAGATACTGGTGGTGACAACGGATTTCTTCATTGCAAAAGCCCAGCAAGGAATGCCTGTCCGTGATGCCGAAGACCTTTTCCAGATGAGCGCGGCACTCGGCTGCCGCCTCAGGGGAGGCGCACCGGGACAGAGTAGTAAAATAGTCTGGGCCGGACTGGTCTGGGCCAGGGATGCCGGGGGTCTTGCGCAGGGCAGAGATACCTGCGAGCAAAGCGATAAACTGGTCTCGCTCACAGGGGATGCGGGCGGGGGGCTGTCTCTCGTCAAATTCTGCGGACAAAGCCAGGACAGCCTGAGATAATCCGGTATCATAGGGGTGGAAGTCTATCAGCCGGGAGGCTTTGGAGTTATCCGATTTGGTTTCATGAGCCTTGTCCGGCTTCTTGGAGTGGTTAATAATTCCCATATTCATATACCTCCTGAAATTTCTATTGATTGCATTTATTTTATCACATATCTTTATCTGATTCAAGGAAGACTCTGTAACAGGGGCTATGACAATGAAGAACTGCCGGACAAGGCGGATGAGATGTCGCTGATTATAGGATTGGAGCAATATCGAGCGGCGGAGAAGGAGAAAAGCGTGACATGAGTATAAATGGTATTTCACAGGAGAAATATGATCATTTGGAGGAAATTCAGGTACAGCTGTATACAATACTCCGGGAGCTGCAGGCGGCGGCCCATCTGGAGCAGGGGGATATCCTGGTAGTGGGCTGTTCCACCAGTGAGGTTGCAGGAGGCCGGATCGGCACATATTCCAGCGAGGAGATTGGAGAATGTCTGTTTTGGACAGCATATCGGTTCTGTGGGGAGAATGGAATGTATCTTGCCTGTCAGTGCTGTGAGCATTTGAACCGCAGCCTGATTGTCGAGAAGGTCTGTATGAAGGAGTACCGTCTGACCCGGGTTAATGTGATTCCGCAATTAAAGGCGGGAGGTGCTTTTGCCACGGCGGCTTACCGCCATATGCAGGAGCCGGTGGCAGTGGAGGCGCTTTTGGCTCAGGCGGGTGTGGATATCGGGGATACGCTGATCGGTATGCATCTTGCGCCGGTGGCGGTGCCGGTGCGCACCGAATGCAAGACGATTGGCCAGGCCCATGTGGTCTGCGCCCGCACCAGGGCAAAATATATAGGCGGCAGCCGTGCGGCATATGACGAGAGCCGGACATTCTAGACTGTTTGCTTTGTAATGCGCGGAAAATATTAAATCTGAAAAGTTATTGCCTACAGCAAACACGACATAGAGTTGTCGTGTTTGCTGTGCTAATATGAGGACAAAATAGGACATGCAGAGTGCTTCCGCAAGAAGTGCTTCAGCCGGGGAAGTGTGTAAAGAATTTCTAAGCAGTCAAGGTATGTCAGCAAAGAAATTCCAAGTAACATTGTAGAATGCCAAGAGCAGACATTGTTTATGCCGCCGGCAGCATGTTCGGAAGCATGGAGGTGAAACTTCCATACGCTGACAAACGCAGTATTGCAGGTCCAGCTTGCGGCATGCAGAAATAAGGGAAGCTTGGAGGTTACACTTCCACATATTGTTTAACGCAATAATGCAGACCAGGCAGGAATTTTGTCCGCCCTGACTCTGGTTATGCGGAGAAAGAGGAAGATATGAAGGTAGACAGACTGGTGGGGATACTGGCGCTGCTGTTGCAGAAGGATATCATGACCGCCCCCGAGTTGGCGGAGCATTTTGAGGTGTCAAGACGGACGATCAACCGTGATATTGAATCCCTGTGCAAAGCAGGGATTCCCATATGCACAAGACAGGGAATCAATGGAGGTATTTCCATTATGGAGGATTACCGTCTGGAAAAAACGCTGCTTTCCACCAGGGAGATGCGGGAGATCCTGGCGGGGCTTCGAGGACTGGACAGCGTGAGCGGCAGCGGGTACTATGCCCGGCTGATGGAAAAGCTGTGTGTAGGCTCCTCGGCTTTTGTGAACGGAAGAGACTACATCTGGATTGACCTGTCTTCCTGGTATAAAGGTTCCCTTGCGCCCAAGATTGAAGAGATCCAGACAGCGATAGAGAGCAGGAAGCTTTTGTACTTTCGGTATTATGGCCCCAGGGGGGAAGGCGACAGGAGCATGGAACCCTACTATCTGGTGTTTCGGTGGTCGAGTTGGTATGTGTGGGGATGGTGTTCAAAGCGGGAGGATTTTCGGCTTTTTAAATTAAACCGCATGGAATCCGTCAAGGTATCCGAACAGGGATTTGCGGACAGGGAGGTACCGGCACCGTCCTTCTCTGATGAAAGCGTATTTCCGGGGGGCATTCCGGTGAAAGCTCTCTTTTCGCCGGAGGTGAAATGGCGTCTGATAGAGAACTTCGGCCCCCATTGCTATACAGAGCAGGAGGACGGCCTGTTGCTGTTCCGGGAGGAGTATACCAATGTAGATCACCTCCTCTCGTGGCTTATGGGCTTCGGAGATAAGGTAAGGGTGTTGGAGCCGGCGTCCGTCAGGGAATCACTTCTCCATATGGCAGAAAATATGATTCGGATTTATGGGCGAGAGTAAGCAGGCAGCAGCCGCACGGGAAGAGAGGAGGCACAGCCGGAAAAGGAAATGATCCTGCTTACGGAACTGCTCCGTCGGGCAGAGGCGTACCAACAGATGGCGGATGAGACGGAGCAATCTGCTTCGCGTCAGAGAGAGGAGGCACAGCCGGCAAGATCTACCGGCAGATAGTGGAAGAGATGGAACGGCAGAGATAGCAGGTTGAAGGAATTTTTAGTTTTCTCTATTCCATATGCTTTTCTTTTCCTGTATAATGAGTATGCGCTATAGCACATATAGGCAAAAATCTCATGCCAGGAGAAGCAAGATGGTATTTTTGGCGCGTAACAGGTTTAAAATGGTAAAAAATGCATATACTTAACCTATACTCACAAGCGGTTAGATTTTCCTTCCCGTATGTCGCATGCTGTCCGATTATCCGGCATGCGACATACGGGAATTGGAAAATCTTAGCGCTCAAAAACAGTTTTGTGGTGATACCACTAAAATAAGGAGGACTTATGCAGGCAGAAACTTATCCCTTTGTAGTGCAGCCATTGCCCTACGACTATGATGCGTTGACACCGATCCTGGATGAAAAGACCATGCATTTTCATCACGACAAACACTACAAGACATATGTGGACAATCTGAACAGCACGCTGGCGGATTACCCGGAATTACAGAAAATGAGCCTGAAGGAACTGTTGATGAAGCTGGACAGCCTTCCGGCGGCGGCCCAGACTCCGATCCGCAATAACGGCGGCGGTGTATTTAACCATGAATTGTATTTTGGCACTATGCGCCAGCCCATGGGACAGATGCCGGAGGGTGCGCTGGCAGATGCCATCGACCGGGATTTTGGCAGCTTTAACCAGTGGAAGGAGCAGATGAAACAGGCTGCCACCTCCCAGTTTGGGTCCGGCTGGGCATGGCTTGTAACGGATAAGGACGGCAGGCTGTCCATCTTGCAGACCGCCAACCAGAATGTGCCGGACCTGTCCGAGGTGACCCCTATCCTGCTGGTGGATGTGTGGGAGCATGCCTACTATTTACAATACCAGAATCTGCGGGCGGCTTATGTGGAGGGCTGGTTTAACCTGATCCACTGGAAGAAGGTACAGCGCCTGTACGAGGAAGCCATCAGGAGGTAGATCTTGTTATGAACCAAAGAAACTACCAGCGGGAGCTGGAGGGCATACTGGAGACATTGCCAAAGGGGGAGAAGCACTTGTTTTTACACAGCTGCTGCGCCCCCTGCAGCAGTTATGTGCTGGAGTATCTGAGCGCATTCTTTCTCGTTACGGTATTTTATTATAATCCGAATATTTCCTATGAGGAGGAATACCGACACCGGCTGGCAGAGCAGAAGCACCTGATTGCCTGTTTTAACCAGGAGGGGGGCAGATACCCTATCCGGGTGGTGGAAGGGGAATATGCGCCGGAGCGATTTTTTGCCATGGCCAGAGGGCTGGAGCAATGTGCGGAGGGTGGGGAGCGCTGTGAAGGGTGCTTCAGGCTGCGTCTGGAGGAGACCGCCCGGCAGGCACTGGCGGCGGGAGCGGATTATTTTACTACCACGCTGTCCATCAGCCCCCTGAAAAACGCACAACTGCTCAACCGGATCGGGGAGGAGCTGGCTGTTACATACGGCGTACCCTGGCTGCCATCGGATTTTAAGAAGAAAAACGGGTATAAGAGATCGGTGGAGTTGTCCGCGAAGTATAAGCTGTACCGACAGGATTACTGTGGTTGCGTGTTCTCCAAACAGGAGCGGGAGGGCATATTGAGTATACAGCCCGGGGAATTTTCCGGGTTTACGAAAAATGGTGTTGCCAGATAAAGGGAAAAGGGCTATAATGAGCGCATACTTTTTGTGAGGAGCGTGCTTATGAAAAAATTATTGGAGATGATATCTGAGGAGATGCAGGCGGCCTTTGAGGCGGCGGGGTACGGGG
>CAMWSA010000100.1 GCA_947176785.1 uncultured Lachnospiraceae bacterium | reverse complement strand
ATCTGCCCGCTTCAGCGGGCATTCTAATCAGGATGGTGAAAATCCCTTTTCACCCTAACTCCCATCTGCCCGCTTCAGCGGGCATTCTAATCAGGATGGTGAAAGTTCCTTTTCGCCCTAACTCCCATCTGCTCGCTTCAGCGGGCATTCTAATCAGGATGGTGAAAATCCCTTTTCACACTAACCCCTATCTGCCCTTAACAGGCACAAAAATAAGCCAATGGCTCTTTTGATTGTACAATCTATTAAAAAACCTGTCAAATACTAATTCATAGAGTTGCAATGAGCGCTGTTTTGTTGCATACTGAAAATAGCGTAATCAAAGTCGGCATCTTTCCCGGATAAACCCGGGTCCGGAATTCTCTCTGCCGGAATCTACATCATAAAGAAGGATCAAAGACTAAATGGAGGGCTGTTATGAAGCTGAACAATGAGGAACAGGAACAGGCATTTCGGGAATGGATGCGGGGGCAGTATAATGCGGAAGGAATGCGCCGGTACACGGACAATGCCATCATCGCCTACTCCCACGCGCTGCGGACAGGCTGCCGGAAGCTGGAGCCCTATGTGGCGGGCAACCTTTTTTTCTACAAGAACAGTTATGAATTTGACACGGTATATGAGCAGCTCCAGGGAAAATCCGAGTTCCGCATGGCAAACGAAGCCTATGGCAACGGAACCCTGGATGCCGCCATCCAGCTTTACCAGGCTTTTCTGCAGGGCGGAGACGCCTCCCAGGCACCGGAAATATCCGCCCCTTTTTACCTGAGACAGGGAAATGGCGGAGAATCCTACGATGATGACCAGGGTCTTGACTTCCACTATCAAGAAGTGCCCATGACGCCCTTGCAGAAAATATAC
Source organism: uncultured Lachnospiraceae bacterium (assembly GCA_947176785.1). GTDB lineage: Bacteria > Bacillota > Clostridia > Lachnospirales > Lachnospiraceae > Acetatifactor. Next base: position 9,736 of record CAMWSA010000100.1, on the reverse strand, counting down.
TATGGTGCCCCCGGTACCGGCAAGTCCTACAAGGTAAACAAGATGATAGAAAAAGAATATCCCGTGCCCGAGGAGCGGGACGCCCACTGTAAGCGGCTGATTTTCCACCCTGCCTACACCTATCAGGACTTCATCGGCAGCATCAAGCCGCTGATCACTCTGGACCGTCCCCTGGACTATGTCTTTGCGGCAGGTCCAATGACGATCCTGTTAAAGGAAGCCTTTATGCATCCGGCGGAGAAATATTATCTGGTGATCGAGGAGATCAACAGGGGCAATGCCCCCGCTATCTTCGGCGACCTGTTCCAGCTGCTGGACCGCCAGGGCGGTGGCAAGTCCGAATATGCGGTGGCAAACAACGATATTACGGCCTATTTTTCCCGTGATCCCGGGCTGAAAAAGCTTTTTATTGAAGGGAAAGTCTGGTTCCCCGCCAACTTCAATATTCTGGCTACCATGAATACTGCAGATGAGAATATCTACGTGCTGGACAACGCCTTCAAGCGCCGCTTTGCGCTGGAGTACGTGCGCATCAGCTTCGAGGATCTGCCCCGGCAGTGGTGCCATCCCTATGATACCTTCGCGGGCCGCAGGCCCCTGACAGCCATCTTCCAGGGCACGCCGCTGGAAGACTATGTAAGCCAGCTGTACTATGAGGGGCATCTATCCAGAGACTGGCCCACCTTTGCCCGGCTGGTAAACAAAATCATTGACATGGTCAACAGACAGCAGCTTCAGGAGATGAGCCAGCGCTCCGAAACCGCCCGCCACCATCTGTCCCGCATCCCGGAGAACAAAAAGCTGGGACCATTCTTTGTGTCCGAGGCGGATCTGTGCCAGCGGGATACCTTTATCAACAAAGTAATCTTCTACCTGAAGCAGGACGTGTTTCCGGATCATCCACACTATCTGACAGAATCCTATGAGGAACTGTACCTGGCTTACCAGGAGGATGAGGCCGATCTGTTTGAATTGCTGCGCTGAACTGCCACAACCTGGAAGGCGGCCTCCCACAGGAAGCCGCCTTCTGACAATATTCGCCCCCGTGGGCTTATTTTCTTTCATCCAAATATAACTGCACCCTGCTATCTACTGCTTTTGCAACGTCCCCAGCCGCTTTTTCCCCATAAAAGTAAGGAAGTACCTCATCCCATATGATGTCCCATATATCATTCTGCCATTGATAATAAATGGGTTCCTCCAGCATCTCCCAGAAGATGCGCTCCTCCTCGTCAGTCATCAGCCTGGGGGAATAAAAAATCCCGTTTCTTTCATAGCCGGTATCCTCACAGTGAGCCTCCTCTTTGGCTTCCTGCCACAGAGTGTCCAACAACTTCTGATTTACCGGAAACGCCCCATATCCTGCCGTCAACTTTCGCTGCTGTTCCTCCGCTAAAAGGAATTGCATGAAATCCAACACCCCCTCCTTATGAGAAGAGGCCGCATTGATATAAAGGCTGCTTACCTCAACTTGATGCACTCCGCCTCGAGGGCTTGGATATCCCATGTAGACTGGCTCCCCCTCAAAAAGCGCATCGCAGTACCAGAAACCGGAAAAATTTTTAATCCCAACAGTCGTGCAAAACGTCCCACCGGAAACCAGTTTTTCCCTAGTCGATTCTCCTGAAACAGGATCAGCATATTTTTTGGCAAATTCCAGCATGTCCATAAACTCCTGGCACTCAAAGGCACTGACTCCCTGCTCCCCATCTACAAACAGCTGAATTCCTCCCATACCCACCCCCAGCACATTCAATACATAGAGCCCGGCATTCTCCCTGTCCCAGCCGCCGGGTGCCCCGATAAACACGGAAGCGTTGTTTTCCCTTGCCCTCCACATACAGTACTCCGCCGTCCAGTTCTCCCGGTCTGTAGCCATTTGGGGCGAAGTCACCATGGTATTCAAGGTGAACGAATACGGAATCCCATATTGCCTGCCCTCTATCCGATTGGCCTCTGCCGCAGCGTCCACAAGGCCGCCCTGCCCTGCCACAAAATCTGTTACATCCATAAACAGCCCCGATTCTGCATAGGGTCTCATGTCAATTCGCTGCAGCGCAGTAGTATCCAGGATATCTGCCCCCTTACCGCCAGTGAGATCCAATTGGATACGGTTCCGCCAGTCATCAATAGATGTATTTCCGTCAAATTCCAACGCTACAACTTCATATCTGTCGCTCTGCCTGTTATAATCCGCAATGACTTCTCTCATAGTAACATTTAATACGCTTATGCATAACTGAATCTCCTCCTTGCCCTCTTCATTAAGTATAAGCTCAGTCACGCTGTCCCCCGAACCTTCCATCAAAAGTCCTGTTTTCCCACAACCGCCGCAGAGTATACCAAATACCAATACGGCCAATATCAATATCACCTTGCCCCGCATATGTCCTCCATGCGCCAGGATATCGCCAGGCGGCTCCCTGACATACTGCTCTTCCTTTAATGGTTATATTGATGCATTACAGGTCCGTAAGAATAGTAAGAATCTCCCTGCCCCCCGCATATACGGCATTTAGTATAGTTGATGTACTTGTAAACATAAAGTTCGCATGATGCCAGTTCGCCTCCCACATAACATTGATGTGATCCGACTGTGTTACATCCTATAGTAACAGTTGAATATGTTTCGTAAGTAGAGTTTTCCCCGCCATGAGCGCATCCTCCTGCATGGGCGGTCAACATGGTTCCTGTCAGGACTGTTCCTACAATAATTAGTGCTAAAACCTTCTTCGCTCTCTTTAAACCCTTCATTGTATCCCTCTCCCTCACTGAGTTAATCCATTTGATCCAAAATCCAAGTTTTTCTTGCTCCCATCACTTGCCAGCAGATATATTACTTCAGTCCCTATCTAATCCTCACCATACTACATCACCTCCTTCATGCAAAAATATGTACACTGCATTCTTATTATATGATTATACACCATTCTCATTCCCTGGTCAATTCTATTTTGAAAAATATTATCAATATATTCGTTCATTGTATAATTGTGCCTGTTTATCATACATTTCCGCATAAATACCACCCTTTGCGTACAACTCTTTATGTGTACCATACTCCGCGACACGTCCTTCCTTGAAAGCGGCTATATGACTGGCAAGTGAATTGTTTTTCCAGATCCGTTTTCACCCACAATGCAAAGCTTCTCATTGTTCTGATTCGTTAGGTTAGATGTTCCACAGCATAATGCTCACTCCTTAAGGATAAACACAAGCATATATTTTCTTGATTTCAGAGTGTTGTGCATTCCTCACACTGAAACCTAAGAAAATGGACGGCCTTTCCAAAAGGAAGCCGTCCATTCATATTTCCACTGCCTATTTCCAAAACTTTTTCTTCTTGTCCTTGCCTTCCTTGCCCTCTTTCCCCTCGCCGGATTTGTCGTCCTTCTCCAGCTTCTTGGCTGCGTTCAGGCTGTCGCCGCTCTCCGCGTCAAACTGGCGCAGCAACTCCTTGGCCTCATGGGAGAGCCTGTCGGGCACCTCCACCACCAGCGTTACATAGTGATCGCCCCGCACCTCCTTGTTGCGCAGGGTGGGAACACCCTTGCCCTTCAGACGCACCTTGGTATCCGTCTGAGTCCCGGCCTTCACATCATAGATTACTTTGCCGTCCACGGTGTCAATGACAATCTCTCCGCCCAGCGCCGCCACCGCGAAAGAAATAGGCACGGTGGAGAAGATGTTATAATCCTGCCTCTGGAAGATGGGATGGCGGCCAACTACCACCTCCACCAGCACATCCCCTCTGGCACCGCCGTTTGTACCGGGTTCACCCAGGCCGGGCAGGCGCTTGCACTGCCCGTTGTCGATGCCTGCGGGAATATCCACCGCATAACGCTTCTTCATGGGCACATAGCCGGTCCCCCGGCAGTCCACGCATTTCTCCTTAATAATCTTGCCTGTTCCCTGACAGTCCGGACATGCCTGCACATTCCGCACTGTGCCGAAGAAGGACTGGGATGTAAATACCACCTGGCCCTTGCCGCCGCATTTGGAACAGGTCTCCGGGCTGGTACCCGGCTTGGCACCGCTGCCGTTACAGGTTTTACAGGTCTCCTTGACCGTCAGTTCAATCTCCTTCTCGCAGCCGAATACAGCTTCCTCAAAGGTAATCCGCACACTGGTGCGCAGATTGGCACCCTTCATGGGGCCGTTACTTGCGCTCCTGCTGCGGCCGCCAAAGAAATCACCGAATATATCCCCAAATATGTCACTGAAATCCGCACCGCTGAAGTCAAACCCGCCAGGACCTCCTGCGCCGCCCTCAAAGGCCGCATGGCCAAACTGGTCATACTGGCGTCTCTTGTCCGGATCACTCAAAATCGCATAAGCCTCGGATGCTTCCTTAAATTTCGCTTCCGCCTCCGCATTTCCCGGGTTTACATCAGGATGATATTTCTTGGCCAGGGCACGATACGCCTTCTTGATCTCCGTATCATCCGCGTTTTTACCGATACCCAGGACTTCATAATAATCACGTTTCTGTTCTGCCATTGATATGACCTCCGTTGTCCGTCACAATTATACTATACTCACGAGCGGTCAGATTTTCCTTACTGCACAGCACTTGTTATCCGATTATGTATACTTACGAACGGTTAGGTTTTCCTTACTGCATGTATCAGGTTGTCCGGTCATGCAACATGTGTCGTGCAGAAAATCGAAAATCTCAGCGCCCGTCAGTATAACATAGCTGTGCAGAAAATTGAAAATCCTTACGTTTCCTCTTTATCATAACCTCCATATCGCAGCTGCGCCGCGACTCAGATCCGGATGAAAATGCCGTATTTGGACTTGCTGTGCAAGTCCTGCATTTCTTTGAGTGTGAGGCTTAGAACTTCTTTGCGAAACAGCTTTTCTGTGATCTGGCCTTGCATAACAAGTCCCAGAAGTTCTTCTCACACTAACTCCCATCTGCCCGCTTCAGCGGGCATTCAAGTCAGGATGGTGAAAATCCTTTTTCACCCTAACCGCCATGATTCCGCTCTGCGGAATCTCAAATCTGTGCGGAGAATACCCGTATTTTGGGCATTCTCCTTTGTGAGACTTAGTACTTCTCCACGAAACAGCCTCTGCTGTGAGTTTGACTTGCATGGCAGGTCCTAGAAGTACTTCTCACACTAACCACATGAAGAATGGCCCGTTACGAGCCATTCTTCGGTGTAAAATTTTACTTGCCCTGCCCTATACTTCTCTGAAGTCCCCGTCAATAACATCGTCCTCGGGGGCGGAAGCGCTGCCGGCCTCAGGACCTGCACTGCCGCTGAAGCCGCCCATGTCCGGGCCTGCCTGGCCGCCCTGGGCCTGCTGCATGTTCTCATACATCTTGGTAAACAGGGACTGGGCGCTGTTCGTCAATTTCTCCTTGGCCGCTTTCAGTTCATCCAGATCGCTGTCGCTCATCTCCTGACCCCTGGTTCTCTCCAGAATGGCCTTCACTGCCTCCAGATCGGCCTGCACGGCGGACTTCTCACTGTCGCTGATCTTGTCGCCCACTTCCTCTATGGCCTTCTCGGTCTGGAACACGAAAGCGTCTGCATCGTTTCTGGCCTCCACAGCCTCCTTACGCTTCTTGTCCTGGGCTTCGAACTCGGCCGCTTCCTTCACGGCTCTCTCGATCTCGTCATCGGACATGTTGGAGCCTGCGGTGATGGTGATATGCTGCTCCTTGCCGGTGCCCAGATCCTTGGCGGACACGTTTACAATGCCGTTGGCATCAATGTCAAAGGTAACTTCAATCTGGGGAACGCCTCTCCTTGCGGGAGGGATCCCGTCCAGACGGAACTGTCCGAGGGACTTATTATCTCTTGCAAACTGTCTCTCACCCTGTACCACGTTGATATCCACTGCCGTCTGGTTGTCGGCTGCGGTGGAGAAGATCTGGCTCTTCTTGGTAGGGATAGTGGTATTTCTCTCAATCAGCCTGGTGGCTACGCCGCCCATGGTCTCAATGGACAGGGACAGGGGAGTCACATCCAACAGCAGGATCTCGCCTGCGCCGGCATCGCCGGCCAGCTTGCCGCCCTGGATGGAAGCGCCGATTGCCACGCACTCGTCCGGGTTCAGGGATTTGCTGGGTTCCTTGCCGGTCAGCTGTCTCACCTTATCCTGCACGGCAGGGATACGAGTGGAACCGCCCACCAGCAGCACCTGTCCCAGATCGGAATTGTTCAGCCCTGCATCCTTCATGGCATTCTGCACGGGAATGGCAGTTCTCTCCACCAGATCATGGGTCAGTTCATCGAATTTCGCGCGGGTCAGGTTCATGTCAAAGTGCTTGGGGCCGTCTGCGGTGGCCGTGATGAAAGGCAGATTGATATTGGTGGTCATGGCGCTGGAAAGCTCCTTCTTTGCCTTCTCAGCAGCCTCCTTCAGTCTCTGCATGGCCATCTTGTCACCGGACAGATCCACGCCCTCGGCCTTCTTGAACTCGTCAATCATCCACTGGGTAATCTTGTTGTCAAAATCGTCACCGCCCAGGAAGGTGTCACCATTGGTTGCCAGCACGGTGATAACGCCCTCGGCAATCTCGATAATGGATACGTCAAAGGTTCCGCCGCCCAGGTCGTATACCATGATATTCTGCTCTTTCTCATTGTCCAGGCCATAAGCCAGGGCCGCGGCAGTAGGCTCGTTGATGATCCGCTTTACATCCAGCCCCGCAATCTTGCCCGCATCCTTGGTGGCCTGACGCTGCGCGTCATTGAAATACGCGGGAACCGTGATAACCGCCTCTGTCACCTTCTCGCCCAGGTAACTCTCCGCATCCGCTTTCAGCTTCTGCAGAATCATGGCAGAAATCTGCTGGGGGGAATACTTCTTGTCGTCGATGGCACGCTTGTGGTCTGTGCCCATCTCTCTCTTGATGGAAGAGATTGTCTTCTCCGCATTGGTCACTGCCTGGCGCTTTGCCGGTTCACCGATCAGCCTCTCTCCGGTCTTGGTGAAGGCCACCACGGAAGGGGTAGTCCTCGCACCCTCTGCATTGGCGATAACGGTGGGCTTTCCACCTTCCATCACAGCCACACAGCTGTTGGTTGTTCCTAAGTCAATACCAATAATCTTACTCATGTCCTTGTCCTCCTCGTTCTATACTGAACAGATTATATAAATGCTTTATCTATGAAACTACAGAAACCATGCTGTGCCTTACAACAGAATCCCTGTAGGTATAACCCTTCTGCAACTCCTGCGCCACGGTACCGGCCTCAAGCTCCCCGTTCTCCACCTGCATCACGGCATTGTGCAGATTCGGGTCAAACTCGCAGCCCACAGCCTCTATGGGCTTCACGCCGATGTTCTCCAGTTCCTTCATCATCTGCTTGTAGATCTTATTCATACCATCCACGAAGGGATCACCCTGCTGATCCTCCGGGACTGTAGCCAGCCCCCGCTCAAAATTGTCAATCACCGGAAGGATTTTCTCGATTACACTCTTGGCACCTGTCTCAAACATGGCCTGCTTTTCCTTCTCTGTACGGTTCCGGAAATTTTCAAACTCCGCCAGCTGCCGCTTTACCCGGTCCTCAAGCTCCGCGATCTTCTCCTTGGCGGCATCCGCTTTCTTATCCTGTTTGGCCTGCTTTTTGGCAGCCCGTTTCTCAGCCCAGGTCTTCGGGTCCTCACCCTCCGGGGCTTCCCCATCGTCTCCCTCCGTCGAAGCCTCCCCGCCAGCGCTCTCCGCAGACGCCTCACTGCCGGCCTGCCCTGACGAAGCCTCCCCTGCCCGGGACTCATCCGCACCTTCCTCCTGCTCTTCCCCGGTCTGCCCTTCCTCCATGATTTCTTCCTCTAACATATCCCTCTCTTGATCTGCCATGCCAGCACCATTCCTTTCTTAATTCAAAGTTCTTCAGAATACTCCATCGTTCTGAAATCTCTCTATTTTTTATATAAATCATCCAGCTGCTGCTTCAACGTCTGCAACGTCCCGATTACCTTGTCATAATCCATCCGTTTGGGGCCGATAATCCCGATGGTGCCCTTCATGCCCTCCTCCAGTTCATAAGTGGCTGTCACTACGCTGCAGTCCTTCATACCCTTGATGGGAGTCTCCTCACCGATATATACCTGGATTCCCGTGCTGGTGTTATCCGACAGCGTCTCCTGTACCAGATCACTGAGCAGTTCCTTCTCCTCAAAGGTGGTAATCAACTCGCTGGCCTTCTGCTGGTCGGCCAACTCCGGATACCGGAAAATGTTGTTGGCCCCGCTGGTGTAGATCTCCAGATCCTCGTCCGCCTTGATGGCCTCGGCCACCGCGTCGATGACCTCGCTGACTATGTCGCTGTGGATGCCCGCCTGCTGCTTCATGGCGGCAATCATTCCCAGGTTGATCTCTTCCATACACAGGCCGTTCAAATGCGTGTTCAACAGGATATTTAGCTTCAGCAGCGTCTCGTCGTCCAACTCCTGCGTAACATGCAGAATGTTGTTCTTGATCACATTGCCTTCCGCCACAATCACTGCCAGAATCTGGTTGTAATCCACCCGGGACAGCTGAATGAATTTTACCTTGCTGCCATGGGTCTGGGGCGCGCTGATCATGGTTGCATACTGGGTATTCTGGGCCAGCACCCTGGCCACTTGCTTAAGCAGGGTCTCCATGCGGTCCTGCCTCTCCAGCAGCATCTCCTTCATCTCAACGACTTCCTGCTCCTTCTGCTGCATCATGCAGTCCACATAGAAGCGGTAACCCTGGTCAGAGGGAATTCGCCCTGCGGAGGTATGGGGCTGGACTATATAGCCAAGCTCCTCCAGATCCGCCATCTCATTGCGTATGGTCGCCGAACTCAGATTCAGGTCTGTGTATTTACTGATGGTTCTGCTGCCAACCGGCTCGCCTGTCTCCAGATAGTTGCGGATGATGGCCTGCAATATTTTTGTCTTTCTCTCATCCAACTGCATCCTCATCCTCCTGCCCTTTGTTCGTTGTTAGCACTCGACTCGGTGGAGTGCTAACACTTACTAGAATTAAAATATCACTTACCCCACATATTGTCAACTGCTTTCCCCAAAATTATTTCTAAAATAATTCTAAAGCGTCCATAAACTATAGAATACCCCTTCGCAGGATTTATGAATGCGCAAAAAAGAACGCAGCCGGGACACTTCCTCCTGTCCCGAAGCTACGCTCCATCGGTCTCACCTATGCAGATCCGCCCACAGCCTACAGATAGAAGCTGCCTGCAAACTCCTTGTTCATCACATAGTACGCCACATGCTCCTCAGGCTTCACGTACAACTCAATGCTGGTCAGATCAGATTCCTCCTGGTTCAAGTCATACTTCCAAACATCCTTCGCAATCTGTACCAGTTCTTCCTGGGAGAAGGACTTCCCGCCAAACTGCACCGTGATCTCGGACTTTAACTCCTTCTTGGCCGCAGACTTCTTCTCCACGGGCTTTTTCTCGTCCTCCTTCTTCTCGGCAGGCTTTCTTCCCGGCTTCTTCTTCTCGGATGTCTTGGTTTCAGGCTTCTCCTCAACCTTGGTCGTCTCCGCTTTCACTTCCGCCGCCTTTACCTCCTGGGTTTTGGGGGCCTCCGCCTTGGCAGGCTCAGTGCCGGCGCTCTTGGCTGCAGCCGCTTTAGCCGCAGGCTTGGTCTCTTCCTTATTGACGGTTACATTTTTCTTTGCTGATGCCATAGTGATTATCTCCCTTCATCTCATAACTACAAACTTACCTCTACATGCATATCGCTGGCTTTGCCTGCGATATTGCACCAATCA
>CAMWSA010000099.1 GCA_947176785.1 uncultured Lachnospiraceae bacterium | reverse complement strand
ATATATAGATTTCTATCTGATGCATGCCCTGAATGGCGGCAGATGGGGAGAGATGCTGAAGATGGGCGTGGTGGAGCGCCTGGAGCAGCTTAAGGAAGAGGGCCGGATTCGATATCTGGGATTTTCGTTCCACGACGGCTATGAGGCTTTTGAGGAGATTTTGAATGCCCGGGATTGGGATTTTTGCCAGATTCAGCTGAACTATATGGATACGGAGGAGCAGGCCGGGCTGAAGGGCTATGCTCTTGCCGAGAAGAAGGGCGTGCCCATGGTGATTATGGAGCCTGTCAAAGGAGGTTCTCTGGCGGCTTTTGCATCGGATATCACGGACAAATTCCATGCCCACGATCCGCAGGCAAGCATGGCATCCTTTGCCCTGCGCTGGGTGGGGACGCTTCCCAATGTAAAGGTGGTTCTCAGCGGTATGAGCAGCATGGAGCAGGTGGAGGACAATCTGAGGACTTTTGGTGATTTCAGGCCCCTGTCCGAAGCGGAGCAGGCTACCGTCAAGGAAGTGGAGACCCTGATGAAGAGCCGTATTCAGAATGGCTGCACAGGCTGCCGGTACTGTATGCCCTGCCCTGCCGGAGTAAATATCCCCGGGACCTTTGGCTGTTGGAACCGTTACCATATGTATCAGAACTACAATGTGGTGAAGAACCATTGGGAGAATGATCTGGGCGACGCAGGACAGGCAAAGAACTGTATCAAGTGCGGTAAATGTGAGCAGGTTTGTCCCCAGCATTTACAGATCCGGGAGGATTTGGAACGGGCGCAGGCGGATTTGGACGCACATGAGTATATTGTGTAGTGTGTCCGGGAACGGCGCTGTCAGGGGCAGCGGAACTTTTAATAAGCAGGGGAGGACAGGATTAGTATGAAAGAGGTCGTACTACAAAAGTTTGCAGAGGTATATGGGGATACAGAGGGCGCACAGGTCTACTTTGCACCGGGACGGGTAAACATGATCGGGGAGCATACGGACTATAACGGCGGCCATGTATTTCCCTGCGCGCTGACCATCGGCACCTATGGAGCAGCCCGGAAGCGGCAGGACCGAAAACTGCGTTTCTATTCCATGAATTTTGAGCATTTGGGTGTACTGGAGTCCTCTCTGGATGCGTTAAGGCCCGATCCTCAGGCGGATTGGACCAATTATCCCAAGGGCGTCATATGGGCCTTCGGAGAGAAAGGCATGGAAGTGCCTGTGGGCATGGATATTCTGTTAAACGGAAATATCCCCAACGGTTCAGGATTGTCCTCCTCCGCCTCGGTGGAGGTACTCACCGGTTTTATCCTGCGTGATCTGTTCGGCTTTGAAGTGTCCAATCAGGATCTGGCACTGATCGGCCAGTATTCGGAGAATCATTTTAACGGCGTCAATTGCGGCATCATGGATCAGTTCGCCATCGCCATGGGCAAGGAGGGGCATGCCATTTTTCTGGACACTGCGGATCTTTCCTATGAGTATGCCCCCATTCGGTTGGAGAATGCCAAGATTGTCATCGCCTGCAGCAACAAGAAGCGGGGCCTGGGAGATTCCAAGTACAATGAGCGGCGCAGCGAGTGTGAGACTGCCCTGGCGGAATTGCAGAAGGAATGCCACATAAATTCTCTGGGTGAGTTATCCGGGGAGGAATTTGAGAAAGCCAGGGGCAGTATAGAGAGCGAGACACGCCGGAGAAGGGCAAAGCATGCCGTATATGAGAATCAGCGAACGATCCAGGCGGTGCAGGCTTTGAAGAATAATGATGTGGCTGCATTTGGGCAGTTGATGAACGCTTCCCATGTGTCCCTGCGGGATGATTACGAGGTGACAGGCATAGAACTGGATACGCTGGTGGAGGAAGCCTGGAAGGTGGAGGGTGTGATCGGTTCCCGTATGACCGGGGCCGGCTTCGGCGGCTGTACGGTGAGCATTGTGAAGGATGAAGCCATTGATGCCTTTACTGCCAGGGTGGGTGCCGCTTACCGGGACAAAGTCGGTTATGCGGCTGACTTTTATGTGGTGGAGATCGGAGATGGCCCTCGCAGGCTGTAGAAGACATATGGAAGGCTGACGTCGGTATGCTTCGGATATAAGGATTGGCAGGTTTGGAAGTGAAACACCCAAATACTGATTAACAAAAATAAAACAGGCCCGGCCTGTTTTATACAGGCAGAGGTATAGTATAAATGTTTCACATTTAAATCCGTATTAAGGAATATCGCAGGTAAAGCCAGCGATATTCACAATGAGGTAAGAATGAAAGTCGCGGTAATCAGTGATATACACAGTAATTATAAAGCATTAGAGGCATTCCTTTCCTATATAGAGGGATGCCCGGTGGATGCCATCATTGGTCTGGGAGACTATGTGACAGACGGCCCCTATCCGGAGAGGACGCTGTCCATGCTCTATGAGATGGAAAAAAAGTATTCCTGCCACCTGCTCAGGGGAAATCGGGAGGAATACCTGCTGGACAACCGGAAACAGGATCAGGGATGGCATATGCATTCGCCCAGCGGGGCGCTGTATTATACAGATCAGCATATGACCCGGGCAGATCTGGATTGGATGGAATCCCTGCCCTCGGAGAGGGTGCTGCAGCTGGGGGACTGTCCGGCGCTGACTGTCTGTCACGGGACACCGGGGATGATCCGGGGGAATATGGTATTTGACAGACTGCTGCGGGAGCAGACCATGGAGCGGCTGCAGACCTGCTATCTGGTGGGAGGCCACAGCCACCATCAGGAGACCTTTCAACTCTGCGGCAAGACCTACCTTAACCCTGGTTCTCTGGGGATGACCATAGACGAACAGGGGAGACACGCCCAATTTGCCCTGATGGAAGGGGATTCCCAGGGCTGGGAGATCAGGCTGCTTACCATTGACTATGATGTGGACGGCTATCTGCGGGATTTTCGGGAGAGCGGCATTGAGGAGTATGGTCTGTACTTAACCAAAGCCGTTGAAAAGACATTGGTGACGGGGCATAATTATTTTTACGATATTGTATGTGAGGTATGCAAAATCAGCCACAAGGCACCGTCTGACACCGAAGAAGAGGTGTGGCGGCAGGTGGCGGAGAGAATGGGGCTGTGATACGGCAGTTTATACTAACGAGCGCTAAGATTTTCCAATTCCGGCACGCCCCATGCTGCATAATCGGGCGGCATGGGGCGTGCCGGAAGGAAAATCTTAGCGCCCGGGAGTATAGTATATGCGGCCAAATGGGGCAGACACAGGTATACAAGCTTCTGCAAAAGCATATATTTATACTGTTGAACGCTGAGATTCCTAAATTCCTGCAGGACGCATGTGGGATAATCGGACAATATGTGGTCTGCAGGAAATGCTAGGGCCTGGCCCCAGGCGGGTTGATATACGGATAGCTTTCCTGTAAAATCCGTGCAATGGTCTTGCCGGAGGGCGAGGTCAGGGACAGGGCGGTGTCATACAGCGCCGTTATTTTTTCCTGTTCGCCGTTTTGGTCATAGAGAGAGGCCAACAGGCGGTAGGACGTGCCTGCATCACTGTGTATGGTGAGTACCGCATACTCCAAAACCTGCCTTGTCTCGGCCATGTATCCGGCACCGTGCAGTGCTTCGGCCCATTTCTGCAAGGTCTGGGCCAGCATGGTGAAGTTTTGGTCATACTGGGACAGGGCCGTGATATTTGCCGTGCCATAGGCCAGCTTCAGGTCCGTGTTGGTATAACCCGCCAGATTTACGATTTTTTCATGGGACAGAAAGGCCAGCGTGTCCAGGCAGTCCCTAACGATGACATCCCCGGCCATGACTGCCGTGGGCAGGCTTTCCAGCGGGATCGTCACATAGTCCAGGTCGTCCAGGGGTTTCCGGCGTACCTGATTGGCTCTCTTCTCCCGCTCCCAGAACTGTTCCCGCTGTTTTTTTTCGGAGCGGTTATGGCGCTTGATGGTCATGGAAAGTATGCTTGTAAAGATGATAAAGGTTGCAAAAACAGTCAAATTCATATATAATATCCTTTCAGAGTTGTTATGGGTCTGAAGCAAGGAGGGTTGATCCTATGATGAATTTTCACAATAAAAAAACAAAGCGGATCGTATCTGCCGTTATAGTCATCTTGATTGTGCTGGCAATGATCATTCCTACATTAGCATATCTGATCTGATTTTTCAATGGTTTATCGGGAAAGGCTGGTAGTTGATATGGGAAAATGGGTAAAGCATTGGGGTCTGGCATTTTTGGCGCTGACCTTGTTATGTAGTATAAGCCTGCCTGTCAGGGCTGCGGGGGAGGCCACGCTGAAGGAGGGCGTACTGATCCAGGGCATGGACCTGAGCGGTATGAATAAGCAGGAAGCCGCCCGGGCGGTAGAGCAATATATAGAGGAGAACTTGCGGCCTGTGCAGGTGACTCTGCAGACCTCCAACAATACGGATGTTCAGGTGACAGCGGGAGATCTGGGAATTCGCTGGAGCAATCAGGAGATTTTGGACGAGGCGCTGGCTATTGGTACGGAGGGCAATGTGATCGTCCGTTATAAGATGCTCAAGGATCTGCAGCGCGAGCCGGTAAATTTCGAACTCGTCTTTGACTTTGACATCAATGCCATCAATCAGGTGCTGACGGAGCAGTGCAGCCTTTATGACCAGCCGGTGGTCAATGCTGTCCTGAAGCGGGAGAACGACACATTTACAGTGATTGAAGGGCAGGTGGGCTATCGGCTGGATGTGGAGACTTCCATCGACGTGGTATATGAGTATCTGACGCTGGAATGGGATCTGCAGCCCTGCTCCATTGCGCTGGATGTGATAGAGGAGCAGCCGCTGGGATCAGCGGAAGAACTGGCAAAAGTGACGGACGTGCTGGGCAGCTTTACCACATCCTTCTCCTCGTCAGGGGCGGACAGGAGCGCCAATGTCTCCAACGGATGCAAACTGATTGACGGCACAACCCTGTATCCCGGACAGGAGTTTTCCACCTATGAGGCGGTTGCCCCTTTTACGCAGCAGAACGGTTATTATATGGCAGGCTCTTACTTGAACGGCAAGGTGGTTGACAGTCTGGGCGGCGGCATCTGCCAGGTGTCCACCACACTGTACAATGCTGTTCTGCGGGCGGAACTGGAGGTGACACAGCGGTATAACCATTCCATGATTGTTACTTATGTGGATCCTTCGGCGGATGCGGCCATTGCGGAATCCTCCGGCAAGGATTTCAAGTTTGTGAATAATCTGGACACCCCTGTCTATATTGAGGGTATCATTGACGGAAAGAGAATTACCTTTAACATCTATGGGCAGGAGACCCGCAGCAGTAACCGGCAGGTAATTTATGAGAGCAAGGTGCTGGAAGTAATCAACCCGCCGGGAGAGATCTTATATGCAGAGGCATCACAGCCCATCGGTTATCTGGTAAAGGGCGACAGTGCCCATATCGGTTACAAGGCACAGCTTTGGAAGGTGGTTACGGAGAACGGTGTAGAGGTGGAGCGCACGCAGGTGAACAGCAGTTCCTACAAGATGGTTCCCAGCAGCTACCATGTGGGCGTAGCCACGGCGGATCCCAACGCCTATACGGCTATTATTGACGCCATCAACAGCGGCAGCGTGGCCAATGTGCGGAATGTGATTGCCATTGTGGCGCAGCAGCAGGCCGCAGCGATGGCTGCCGCAGCTGCCGCCGCCGGACAATAGATAAAAACGCGTACAATGAGGGCGCAGAGGATGAGACTTGGAAAAATATCGGACAGCGTGCTGAAGCGCTCTGTATTAAAACAGATCAGAACAAAGAGGCAGGAAGTATTAAGTGGCGCAGGGATAGGGGAGGACTGCGCCATTTTTGCGCCGTCCAGCGGCCTTGCCAGCGCCGTCTCACAGGCTGCGGTCCCGGAGGAGGCGGACATGAACAGGGTGCTGGTAAAGTGCGCCAACAATCTGGCCGCGGCGGGTGCCCGGCCCATGGCTGTCCTGCTCACATTGCTGTTGCCGCCGGAGTCGGAGGAGCAGCAGCTGAAAAAGCTGATGACAGCGGCGGAAAATGTCTGCAATGTGCTGGATATGCAGATCGCGGGAGGGCATACCACCATAAGCCGCCATGTGGACTGTCCCATGGCATGTGTCACTGCATTCGGGATTCCGATGCAGGGGGAAGCGTCTCCCATGTACACCACGCGGGGGGCGAAGCCCGGGCAGGACATTGTGCTGACCAAATGGATTGCCCTGGAAGGTACGGCCATACTGGCCAGGCGAAACAGGGGGCGGCTGCTGGAACGCTATCCGGTGCATCTGGTGGAGGAGGCAGCAGGGTTTGAACGTTATCTGTCCATTATCCCGGAGGCCGCCGCCGCCGTGAAGTCCGGCGTCCGGGTCATGCATGACGCCTCTGAAGGCGGCATACTGGCCTCTCTCTGGGAACTGGCAGAGAGTTCGGGGGTCGGACTGACCATAGATTTACGAAAGCTTCCCATCCGCCAGGAGACGGTGGAGGTATGCGAATTCTGCGAGGTGAATCCCTATATGCTGGCATCGTCCGGCTGCCTGCTGCTGGTGGCGGACCACGGGGAGGGTCTGGTGAGGCAGCTGGCCCGGGAGCGAATTCCGGCGGCGGTCATCGGCCAGATTACAGACAGCCATGACAGACTGATCTACAACGCAGAGGAGAAGCGCTACCTTGATAAACCCGCACAGGATGAGATATACAAAAAATAGGGATATGCGGAACTATAGTAAACGACATTAGAATTTCTAAAGTCGTTTACTATAAAACAGCATACCCGTGGAAAGCACACGGATGGAGATCCGGACGCCTTAAAGCGGCCAGATATCCATCGGAGGCTATGTGGGATTTCCAGGGATATGCGGAACTAAAATAGGAGGATATCATGAGAGAAGAATTGTTGGCTATTATTGAGAAAAACAGCCGTATTGATTTAAAGGAGCTTGCTGTGATACTGGGCGTCCAGGAGGTGGACGTGGTGAACGAGCTTGAGACCATGGAGAGGGAGGGCATCATCTGCGGATACCATACGCTGGTAAACTGGGAAAAAACCTCCAACGAGAAGGTCACGGCGCTGATCGAAGTACGGGTGACGCCCCAGAGAGGTCAGGGCTTTGACAGTGTGGCGGAGCGGATCTACCGTTATCCGGAGGTCAGAAGCGTGTATTTGATTTCCGGAGGCTTTGACCTGATGGTGATTCTGGAGGGAAAAACCCTGCGGGAGGTGTCCAGCTTCGTGTCTGATAAGCTGTCCACCCTGGATCGGGTACTCAGCACTTCCACCCACTTTATCCTGAAAAAATATAAGGATCACGGGACCATTTTTATACAAAAAACTGAGGACGAAAGGGAGATGATTACGCCATGAGAAATCCATTGTCAGAACAGGTGGTTGCATTAAAGCCTTCTGGTATCCGTAAATTTTTTGATATAGTAAGCGAGATGAAAGACGCCATCTCCCTGGGCGTGGGCGAGCCGGATTTTGACACGCCCTGGCATATCCGGGACGAGGGGATCTATGCCCTGGAGCGGGGCAGGACCTTCTATACCTCCAACGCGGGCCTGAAGGAACTGCGTCAGGAGGTGTGCAATTACATAAAGAGGAAGCAGGGCATTGAGTATGTATGGGACAGGGAAGTGGTCATTACCGTGGGTGGCTCCGAGGCAATTGATATCGGTCTGCGGGCCATGATCAACCCCGGGGACGAGGTTATCATTCCCCAGCCCAGCTATGTGTCCTATGAGCCCTGTGCCATTCTGGCAGGGGCCAAGCCGGTGATACTCAATCTGAAAGCGGAAAATGAGTTTCGCCTGACTGCCGGGGAACTTCGGGAGGCCATCACGGAAAAGACCAAGGTGCTGATTCTGCCTTTTCCCAACAATCCCACCGGGGCGATCATGGAGCAGAAGGATCTGGAGGCCATCGCAGAGGTCATTATTGAACATGACATATTTGTCATGTCAGATGAGATATACAGTGAACTGACCTATAAGGAGAAACATGTGTCCATCGCTTCCCTGCCGGGCATGCAGGAGAGAACCATTCTGATCAACGGTTTTTCCAAGGCATATGCCATGACGGGCTGGCGGCTGGGTTATGCCTGCGGGCCCCATGCCATCATTGAGCAGATGACTAAAATCCACCAGTTTGCCATTATGTGCGCTCCCACCACCAGCCAGTATGCGGCGGTGGAGGCACTGAAAAACGGGGATGCGGATGTGGAGGAGATGAAGCTCTCCTACAACCAGCGCAGACGTTTCCTGCTCAATGCCTTCCGGGAGATGGGGCTTTCGTGTTTTGAGCCTTTTGGGGCCTTTTATGTGTTTCCGTGCATCAAAGAGTTCGGCATGTCCAGCGACGAGTTTGCCAATGCTTTCCTGGAGGCGGAGAAGGTGGCTGCCGTGCCGGGTACGGCCTTTGGGGACAGCGGGGAGGGCTTTTTGAGAATTTCCTATGCCTATTCGCTGGATACGTTGAGAGAGGCTATGACAAGGCTGAGCCGCTTTATTACAAAGCTGCGGGAGAACAGGTAAAAACAGTTATACTCACGAGCGACCAGACTTTCCTTCCTGCACGTCATATGCCGCCCGATTATGCAGCGGGGGGCGTACTGGAATTGGAAAATCTCAGCGCTCCGGAAGCTTTTGCAAGGCCAAAAACATAATTTCTTATGTCATTGACTATAGTATGTGTCTGCCGGGATGAAAGGGCATGTAAAGGTAACCGGAAATGAGACTGCTTCTGCCGGCAGACATGGAAGAGAGACTGCAAGATCACGGGATTTTCCTGAGATATGAGGGGAGAGGGCAAGATGCACATTGTACTGCATCAGCCGGAGATTCCGGCCAACACAGGCAATATCGGGCGCACCTGCGTGGCTACGGGCACCAGCCTGCATCTGATTGAGCCATTGGGCTTTCATCTGGATGAGAAATCCGTCCGCCGCGCGGGCATGGATTACTGGGAAAAGCTGGATGTAAGCCGTTATACGAATTTTGAGGAGTTCAGGGAGAAGCATCCGGGGGCCAGGATCTGGATGGCTACCACCAAGGCCAGAAGGTGCTATACGGAGGTATCGTTTGGGCCGGAGGATTATATCATGTTCGGCAAGGAGAGCGCCGGAATCCCGGAGGAGATACTGGTGGAGCATGAGGAGTTTTGTATCCGCATTCCCATGCTGCCGGATATCCGTTCCCTGAATTTGTCCAATTCCGTTGCCATTCTACTCTATGAGGCCCTGCGGCAGCAGGGCTTTTCGGGGTTACAGGAGCAGGGAGCGCTGCATCGGCTGAGTTGGGGTGACACGCTATGCCCGGCGGTGCCTGTGTATAAAGCGCCGTATGCGGCTTACATCTCTCCCGATGCCTCTCTGTCCGGGGATATCACGCTGGACGAGGATACCAGTGTCTGGCACCATGCCACACTGCGGGCGGATGACGGCCCTATCCGGATAGGGCGGGGCAGCAATGTCCAGGACAATGCAGTGCTGCACATGGACCCCGGCGGAGAGGTGGAACTGGGAGAATATGTGACCGTGGGCCACGGCGCTATTGTACATGGCTGTAAGATAGGGGATAACACGCTCGTTGGCATGGGGGCTATCCTGATGAACCATGCACAGATTGGGCAAAACTGTATCATTGGCGCAGGGACCTTGGTGACACAGGGCATGGAGATTCCGGATAACAGCCTGGTGGTGGGCAGTCCAGGCCGCATTAAGCGGGCGGTGACAGCGGAAGAGATTCGGGCAAGCCGCCGGAATGCGGAGCATTATGTGGAGAAAGCGAAGGCAGTTCGCCAGGCGACTTGCGGGTGAGGGGTATTTGTGAAATGATTGGGGGACACAGCTATGCAGTTATTATTCGCTACATCCAACCCGGCTAAATACACGGCCATGCGGGATGCCCTGGAGCCTCTGGGTATCAGCCTGCTTTGCCTTAGGGATATGGAGCAGGTGCCAGTGGCACCGGAGGAGGGGGACAGCCCTCTGGAGAATGCTCGCCAGAAAGCGCTTTTTTACTATGACCATTATGGGATACCGCTTTTTTCCTGCGATTCCGGGCTATATCTGGAGAATCTGCCCCAGGAATTGCAGCCGGGGCTCCATGTGCGATCTCCCCGGGGTGTCTATCTGGACGATCAGGCCATGCAGGATTATTATGGAGGACTGGCGGCCCGCTACGGGGATATCATTGCCAGATACCACAATGCCATCTGCCTGGTCATGGATGGGGGACACATTTATGAGTCCATGGATGAGAGTCTGGCCAGCCATCGCTTTCTGATCACGGCAAAGCCCCATGAGATCTCTCGTCCGGGATTTCCTCTGGACAGCATTTCCAAAAAGCTGGACACCGGGGAGTACTATTATGATCTGAACGCCCACGATGCGGATGATCTGGTGGGCTATGAGGGATTTGTGGCATTTTTCCGGGAGCATATTTGAACTGTTTGCAGCATTCATGTGAAAAGCCCTTTTGGTTGCACAGCAGGGCTTTTTATTTTGCTTTTTACATTGCGTTCACAGTTTTTTCACATTTTCTTCACTTTTTGATGACATTTTCCTATTAAGCTAGGCTGGAAAGAATACTATACTAACGAGCGCTAAGATTTTCCAATTCCTGCACGCCCCACGCTGCATAACCGGGCAGCATGCGCCGTGCAGGA
>CAMWSA010000098.1 GCA_947176785.1 uncultured Lachnospiraceae bacterium | reverse complement strand
ATAAGTTTATCGTGAACGGATTTGTCGGTTCCCAGGAACTTACCGGCATATGTGAACATCATGCAATCAATCGAGGCAGTCTCGTGCTGACGGAGCCCAGAGACCAGAACAGAGGGGCGACGGAATTTGTATCCCGCAATTATACAAAGGCGCTGGGAAGAAAAGTTGATATTCCCGGACTGAATGACTGGTGCGACAGGATCGTTAATGGGGGATTGGCGCCGGGCGAGTCTGTTAAGGGTTTTGTGTTTTCAGATGAATTTACAGAGCATCACTACAGTAATGAAGAATTTGTGACGATTATGTATCACACCTTCTTTGACCGTGAACCGGACGCGCTCGGCTTCGCTGATTGGACAGGCCGCTTAAACAGCGGTGCATGCTCTCGGGGCGACGTGGTGGAAGGATTTATAGGCGCTCCTGAATTCGCTGAGCTGGTGGCGTCGTTTGGTTTGTAAGGGATATGCAAGGCGGAGCTTCTATGAGAGAATGCCGGGGATTTAGGCTTTCCCTGTTTTTCGTATTATCGGAAGGGCCCCCAGATTTGCGATAACATCGGCGGACAGAATGATACCGCATAGGGTCATCACCTGGACAACATCTGTGTGAAAAAAGCCTGCCGAGACCAGTATGATGACCGCCGAGACCAGTGCGCTTACCGCAAAAAAGCCAGCCCTGTCTATGGCCAACACATAATTCATAATGACAGTCAGGAAAGTCAGTGGAACTACAAACATACATACTGCGGGCAGATACCGGATTGCGGCCAGATACTTCTGACCAAATAGGATGCCGATCACATATCTGCCCAGCAGGTTCAATCCCAGAGCCATGATGACAGAGGAACCGCCTCCATACAACAGCGCCTTCCTGAATAGTCTTCCTGTGTCATGTCCCTTACTGTGTTCTTCCACTACCATGGGGAAGAAGGCGGCGACGACTGCGGCGGATACATACATGGCAATCTTGCCAATCACCATTGCGGAGGAATAGGTTCCTGCTACCGTGTCGTCAAACAAAGCTTTGACCAGCAGAATATCCCCGTTGGTAAGGGCCGTGATGCTGCTCTGGGCAATGATCATTCCCAGGGCGAAACGAATAAATTCTTTGAAGTCTACAACATTTTCTCCCTTATAACGGGCAGCCGAGGCCAGATATCCCCGGATGCAGAAAGCACAGTAAAGGACAGTCAGCGCCGCGCCAATAATCATGGCAGCGATAACACCTCCTGCCTTATAACCCAGCAGGATGAGCAGGATGCTTCCCGCCAGCTTGCAGACGGCGTTAATTACTCCCTGTATACCATAGGGAAAAAAGAACTGCAAGCCCTGCAATATTCCGTACATGACGGCGGCTGAAGCATTGATGATGGCGATGGCGGCGCAGCCGTAGACCAGTAAACGGGTATCCAGATGAAAGAGATCGGCGATCGGCGCGGCAAAGAGAAGGCTGAGCAGGACAATGATTACAGTTATTACCACACCGCATTTCAAGAGAAACCTGATCACGGAAAAAATCCGATCTTTACTGTCCATATCACGGTATAAAGCAATATATCTGGCAGCAATCATGCTGATAATGCTGTTGGGAATGGAGAAATATATAATGAGCGACATCAGTGTGTTGACGGTACCGTAATCCGTGACTGACAGGAGTCGCCCGATGACAATCTGAAACAGATAATTGCATACATTAGTTCCCATCATAAACAGAAATAAAATCATGCTGTTTATTTCGAAATTCTTCTTTTTACCTTGTGTGATAGTACTCATGTTTTCTTTTATACTCACGAACGGTTAGATTTCCTTTCCCAGTTATTGATTATTTTAACTATTTGTGTAGCTCCAGAAGGGCCTCTGCCATGGATATCTCATAGGATTGTTCCCTGTTAAAGAGAAAAATGCTTCTGAGTACAGCGTCCTGATCCGTCATGTTAGCGCAGCGCATTTCTATTCCATACGTTTCCGTATCCACGTGAAAGGTATATTTGACAGTGTCATTTTCCCTTTGCAGAACATGAACAGGCAATTGCGCCGTGCCGTTGGCATAGGATACATCAAAATCCATATCCCTTAAATTCTTCCCGACTATATAGACGATATAGTCTCCGGGGGTGACCGCGATATAGGGGCCATATTGCATGCAGCCGGGAACGATGATTCTGCCATCCTCCCAGGGAGCGGCTTCTTTCGTGAAGGCCAGGCCGGGGCCGGCTGCAGAGAAGCAGCTTATATTGGGACAGTCCAGCCAGAAATCAGCATATTGCTGCATTTTATCGGAACCTATCCGTTCTTCTAAGTATGCGGCATATCCTGTCAGATCATAGAATATTTTCTGCCCGTCCGCCGACTGAATGACAGCGGTATTTTCAAGGGAATTCATGACAGTGAGAGTCTCCTCCCATACATCAGGAGTATATCCGCGGGAATCCATATAGATCCCCTGAAAGTCACAGCATACAATGACATCTATGGCTGCGCGAAGCGGCAGACCGTGCAGGAGATTGACCCATTGATCTGTCCGGCTTCCCACGGAATACATATGGAGCCACCGAGTAGTTTTTGCGTGCAGATAGGGCTTGTACAGTTCATAATCTTTCAAATTGTGAATGGATGTAGTTCCGGCAGGCAGTGTGGGCAGTTCAAAAATACATGCGCCCGCAGGCATTATGGCTTCTATCGCCTGAACGAATTCTTCATCTCGAAGATATTCTTCCTTGGCTGCTTCATATGCATATATATTTTCAGGGGAGGTCTGATCCCAGATGGCAAAAGCAGCCAACAGCAAAAGTATGCCGCATTGGATGGTGTGTGGGACCTTTTTTTCGGTCAACAATATTCTCAGCCGATTGGCCAGTATGGCAAAAACAATGACACAGAACATGGCAATAAAGATAACCATCCGATTATAGCACCTAAGCAGAGGAAAGATAAGGCCTATAACGGAACTGCCTCCGCCTACAGTGGAAACCAGTATGAAAGCAAGGATAAAGCTTCCGCAGATTTTTATACAATGTTCTTTTCCGCTGTGTGTCAGAGAGGCAGTCAGCGCCACACAGAGGCAGATGGACAGAATGAACCCCAGAGATACCCAGGCAGCCTCATTGCCTCCCGCGTTTACTAAAACATCATAGTGCTGCCGCAGCTTTGCCAAGAACGGTAATCGGTGGTTCTGGATGGGCAGCAGCAAGTTGATCAGTTTCAGACCGTAGAACTCAATGCTCCCCACCGTGCGCTGCTGTCGCATATATTCCATGGCGACATCGGAGGTATGGAGCAGTGCGCCTATATTTCCTGCCAATGTTGTGACGGCAATGAGTGACAGATAAACTGCACTCTCTAATGCTTTCGCAAATTGTTTCCGGCATACGCTGTATAAAAGTGCAAAGGCAATCCCTATAGCGGCGTAAAAGGCGTAATAAGGCTGCTGCAATCCTATTATCCAGGAGAATAATCCAAACAGAATATGTGCATGCTTGACCCGGCCAATGCGATATCGGGAGAAGCGCTCCGCAAACAGGGATTCGTCTGTTATCCATAACATGAGAAGGACTGCAAGCGGAGCCGAGTAATAGAAAGACAGATACAAATGCATTTCTCCCCGCATCATATGGTACTGTAAAAAAGTATACATAATGGTTCCGGCCAGACTAATCCCCTTGGAGAACTGCAGGCACCTAAGGCTGTACGCAGCGGTAATGCCCGCGGTAAAAAAGCTCAACAGATACAGAGTATTCAGGCATGCTCCATAAGAGGAAAAGAGACGGGAACAAAGGATTTCCATCAGCAGGACGACTCTGTCTACGCCAAAATATGTCTTTCTGTCAGTGGAAAACGGGACAGAGAAGTCTGACTTTTCCCAGGAGAAACCATTCTGCATATAACTCTTAATCCATGTGCTTGCTCCGAACACATCATTGTTCAGCGCTGTGCCATAGTCGAAGGGGATGTGCCAATCCGCTTTCCACACTTTGAGTATGACGCACCAGACCAAGGTGATTGTAAGCAAAGTGATTAAGTAAAAAGCCGGTTCATCCCACCATTTTCCATTGGATTTTTTATTATGACCGATAAAATCCAGTTTAAAAAAGCTATTCATTTTATTTCCGCCTCTTTTGGTCCCGCATAATTGTGAAACACAAAACTCCCAGACAACCATTATTTTTTACAAATTACATTTACATGGGATACCAATATCATTTTTTCTGTATTGTTTGTACATACAAACTCTATATTTTTGGTTGACTCTGTTATTTCAAAATCCATTATTACCGAATCATCCAATACCGTATAGTTGCTGATCGGAATGGTATTGGTTCCCAAATCGGATGTGATTGTAAATATATCCGACGGATCGGAAAAGACCTTGGCGTCCCAACAAAGCTGATAATTTCCCGGCTCCAAAGTAATATATGGTCCAAACACCGTCTGGCCCGGAACCATGGCAAAGTCCCGGTCAAAACGCATCAGATCTGATAAAGTACTCAGTTCCCTGTTTACCCAAAAGGCATCACCTGCAACGAAATTTTCCTCAGTATTTGACGAGCATATGGTGATATCATCTATCTGACACACGGAATCTTGCCTGACGGTGATATAGGAGGAGCCGGGGGCTGTTATTTCGTCCATATCCACTCTCCATATACAGCGGTCATCTCCACGAGCCACAGGCTTTATGTTTTTATCATCTATGTAGAGGGAAAGCTTTTTGCTGTCGGATGAGCAGACAATAATATCGCATATTCCCGTAAAATCATTCAAAGTCAAAACACAGGAATCGTAGTCTTTTCCAATCGGCACAGGACTATCGTACAGGTCGATGCCGTCTGAAATGTTGACAATCATAATTTTATCCAGTATACTTTTTCCGGCTTCCTGCGATATAAAAACATCATAGTTTTTGACCTCGCTGATTTTGAATCCATAAGCTGTATAGTCTTTTTCTGTTCTCATGTACAGCGCGTCTAATGTTCCGAGACGAGCGGTGAGTCTGTGGATACTGGTGCCATAAAGCCGGATTTCCCAGATTCCCACCGACAGATCTGACGTGGAACAAAATAGAGGTTTTTGGGGGGTTACAGTCACTTGCTCCGAGGATGTCCCATAGCTATACCACTGTACAGCCTGGGCCTCATATACCCGGGGAATGATTCCAACATTATAATCGTACACGAGAACATTTTCGTTGTATATCTTTTTGGTATTGACAGGCGGGCCGTACTGGGCGATAATCCAATCCATGTCCTTGCCTTCATACAAATGTTCATAAATGGTGCCGTCTCCCACCACAATATAGTTGCAGTATTCATGATGGTAGTTTTCATCTGATGAGAGACCGAAAAAATCTGACTCCAGCCCCGTTGCATTGTTGTTGACAGACGCAGAAAACAGTATGCTGTCACCAGCGTTGGCTAATGTCAGCGGGTAGCTTAGCCAGTAGGGGGAAAAGCCATATAGCAGTCCCTGCTCTGACAGATAATCAGACATCCGTATATTGTTTTCGTCTGTTTCTGTATACTGTTTTGTATGAAATATAAATTGAAAATCAAACAGACATAATATCGAAAAAAGCAACAAGACAACAGGGACGAAATTATGTCTTAGCAAGGGGCAATTTATCAATTTAATTTTGGTACCCCTGCCATACTTGGTCATTTTGTGACAGAGAAACAGGGTGCCCCAGGGCAAGAGGGCAGAGAGGTATCTATAATTGACAATCAGATGTCCAAACTCGAAAAGAACAAAAAAGAGTGAGAGAGTAACAAAACCGATTGCCAGAAATACGCCGTATGTATCATCCTCTTTTCTGAATAAGAAGCGGACAATTGTCTGTACCATCATAGTTAAAATGATGAGGACAGTAATGACGCGGAAAAGTGTAAACAGCGTGTTCACTCTTAAGATAGGTTTGTTGGACAAGTCAGCATTAAATATTCCCAACAAGCCTTTACAGTAGTTCTCCATGCGGTCAGATACAGAGTACAGATCTCCGAAATTCGACTCCCCATAAAGTACATTCTCATTTGACGTCCATTCCCCATAACTGACGGGATCGTCAGAAAACCAGTAGGAAAAAAGATCTGTAAAATGGCTGGTATATTTTAAAGCAACTAAAAGCAGGAGCAAAAAAAAGACCCCGGCCAGGACGATGGAATTTTTTTTTCGATCCCTCAAACTTAGGAAAAATATTACAAAGAAAAAAGGAGCGATTGTCAAGACTAAATAAACCAGGTCGGCACCGGCTAACAGGGATACCGCTATGGCGACAGCACATGGAATTAAATGTTTTCTACTGTGTAAGCTGCGCAGCCATCTACGGATAAAAATGATTGTTACCAGCGCGTAAATTATGGCGGGCATATGATAATAAAAGGGATAGGCGTTAAAATGCTTTTCGGACAGGCCGAATTCATGTGATCCCGTATTAATCAATACCATCAGGTAAATAAACACAGGAAGCAGCCACCAGTTCCACTTTCCGTCAAGACATTCATCGTCTGAAAGACACAGATAACAGGTGATTAAAAGGATTAGAAAATAGCAAAAGGATAACATGAAATAGCATGCGGAGAGGTCTAGAGCGCCAAAACAATACCCCAGATACCGTGCAATACTCCAGATCATGTTTTCAGAGCTGCCGCCATTGTTATCTCCAAAACCTCTTTTAAAATATTCAGCTAATACGCTGACTCCCTCTTCACCCGGCAGCATTGTTCCGGCAATCCCATAAAAATATACAGTAGACAATGCAGTGACAAACAGCAAAAGGGTAAATTTGATAATCACTTTATATGTGTTTCTAAACTTTTTTTTCATTCCGGTCCCTCAACTGAACATAGACTAAATGAACTTTAATAAGAAGCTTATAAAGAACGGCAGTTAATCCGTCCGGCAATACTCGGCTTCCCAGGATTACACGTTGCACTTTTTCCACAAAACGGAATTTCTGACGGTGTTTTACATAACTACTCCACGGAGTCATTTCCAGATAGTCATTCCAGATGCCATCCCACTTACGATTCATTGAGTTGCTGAACCACGGCCTGCCTGTAAAAAAATAGGTAAAATGGATTATTACGGGATTATATGCGGCTTCTCTGGAGGTTGCGCTGTCATAATATTGTTCCGGCGTTTTGTCCGTTATGTAGCACAAATATTTCCAGCCCAGGGTATCAATAGGTATAATATGGTTATATTTTGGGCTGACTGTGCAAATATCGTTATGTGCCACAATGTTTATGATATCCTGATCAACATTTTGGTACCGGGCGCGCACATGGGTAATATGATGTATTATCTTTGGCAGATACCGGTGGATGTCCCATTGGTTTAAGTCAATCAGCAGGACTCCGGAATTAAAGTAACAGTCGGAAGTCGGCAGCCCGATCGTTAAGTGATACTTACTGCTGTTAATATCTTTTACAGCTCCCAGAGTCCGGCCGTTTAAGTTCCAGTTATACAATTCTTCGATGTCACCGCATATCAGCGTGTCGCAATCAATATACAGTACCCGGTCTATCTCGGGCGGAAGCAATTCCCTTATGAAGATTCTTGCATATGCAGCGTAGGAACCGTATCCCCCATAGGAATTTACTTCTGTGCCGGCCAGTGCGTCTAATTTTTCGTTCACACTGCAAAATGCTATTTTCTGGCCATATTTTTTCACATGTCCTGTCAGGAGGTCCCGGCTTTGAGGAGAGATATTATTATCCAATATATACAAATGAATCGAATGTCTTTGATTGTTTTGCAGCAGTGAAGTTATGGAGACGGCAGCCTGCATAATGTAATTATCATCGGTGGCATAACATATATTATAATTCATAGATTCCCCTTTCGACCGAAATGATCAAATCATTCTCAGCTACACGTTTGAATTACCTCCTGACATTTCCGTGTCGGATTAAATGCGAACCAATTCTTCTTTTTCACGTACCGCGATTTTGACCCAGGCATATCGGTTAAGAACAAATGCGGTTCCTTCGGCAGAATACTTTTTTCTGAATTCTTCGTCATGCAATAATGCAAGGATTTTTTTGCTCATCATGGAAATGTCCCGATTGGCGATCCATACGCCGCCCACCGGAAATATGTATTTGTACACGGGCAATTCAAACGCCACCACTGGCAGTCCGCAGGCCATTGCTTCGGCAATAGAGATTCCCCATCCCTCTTCTCTGCTGGTGAATATAAATATTTTGGAGCTTTTTAAATAACGGTAAACCGATTCGTTGTTCAGGTGGCCGAGAATATCCACATTTGAAGCGATTCCTTCATCCGATAACATTTTTTTCAGGTCTGACACGATTTCATCAGATCCGCCGCCGATCAAAGCCAGTCTTGCTTCACTGCGTTGTGAACAAACGGCAGCCCATATTTTGGGCAGATCAAAGATCCCCTTGCTTGGTGCCAATCGGGCCAGCATGACGGCATCATATTTCCTGTTTGGTTCTGTATAAGGCGGAAGCTTGCTTATGTATGCAGTGTCCACGCCGTTATTAACCAGTACCATCTTTTTTTTGCATTTTTTCCCGCTTAAATACTCTTTCACCAGTGGACTTACGAGAAGAATCTTGTCGCTGAAGAGGCTGATTAATAACAGACTCAATCGCTGCGCATAGTAAGAGATAAAATTTGTCAGTTTATTTCCGGGGCGCGTCCGGTATGTTTCAATAATGTGGTGGATAAGAGAGATCCATTTTGCTTTTCGATTGAGAAGCTTTCCG
Source organism: uncultured Lachnospiraceae bacterium (assembly GCA_947176785.1). Classification (GTDB taxonomy): domain Bacteria; phylum Bacillota; class Clostridia; order Lachnospirales; family Lachnospiraceae; genus Acetatifactor. Next base: position 2,177 of record CAMWSA010000098.1, on the reverse strand, counting down.
ATAGCACATGGAATCGTATCCGTAAAAAAATCGGAAGTCGCGTAAAAACAACAATCCTTTCTAAAGTAAGGTAACAAAGTCAGAGCCTTAAAGGTATGTATGATATAGGAAGAAATAATGCCTTTTCTTTCGGAGGACTTAGTTGACGTAATTTTGAAGGATATGTGGCATATTCCTTCATCCAGCATTACTTGAACAAACTTTTGCGGTGCGTACACAACGCATGTAAAGGGGAGAGAATTGTCCCTGTCCCAACGCTTTAGGATTTCCAGAATCCGCTTATCACCGCCCGTCATGCCCTGTCCAGTATTCCAGAAAGAATTAGCAAATACATGTAATGTAATCATTTTGTTCTCTTGATTGTCTTCCTTTCGCAGATTTTACGCTCATTAAATTTCACCGCGACTCGGTACAGAATACTGTACCCTTTAAAGCCGCAGTCGTTCCCGATCAGGTCCAGCAGCATATGCATTCCATATCCTGCGGTGAATGCGGCGAAGCTTACTGTGCCAGGGCTTCCCTGCCATCCAAGGCAAACACAGGCGAGCACCAGCATCAGCAGATGTTCATGCCCATGAAACACCACCATCAGCGTGCCTTTGGCGGAGAAGTATTCTCCGTTCAGGAATTCCCGCAGCCGGGGGCAGCTTTTTCGTATCAAACAATACATGCCATATTCCAGCAGATGATCCGTGTCGCTGATGACATTGCCTAAGCCGCACCATATGGCGGCATCCATATTTTTCGCTGCGGCCCAGATCGCCCCGCCCATGACTGCGCCGCTTACCACATGTGCTATCGGTTTCATCATTTCTTAAAGTCAAGCAGATGTCCCATGACCTGCTTGGCAGCCCTTCCGAAAAATTTGATATCTGCCCAGCTTCTGATGCCGATTACCCGGCGAAACAGAAATTCCGGGTTGAAAGCAATCTTGTAGACAGACTGTACGGCTTCCTTGATTTTCTCACTGCCCATGGGTGTCTTCATCACGGGCATCCGCTGGTCAAAGTCTTCATAGTTTTCGGTGAGGAGCCAGCCGTTTTCCTTGCATTCCTGATACAGAGGGGTGCCGGGATAGGGAATTAAAACCGTGGCCTGCAGGGTATGGGCCCAGCCTTTTTTCAGGATGGTACGCCCTAAGTCTACAGTGTTGGCAACCTCTTTCTCGTTCTCCCAGGGATAGCCGAACATAATGGTGATATGAGGGGATAGCCCGGCCTTTTTGGCCATCCGGCAACTCTCCACCATTTCTTCGATTTTTTCCCCCTTGACGATACGGTCCAAAGTTGCCTGGTTCGCGCTTTCCAGCCCGAAAAGCACGAAGCGGAACCCCGCTTCTTTCATAAGCTTATAGTCATCCAGGGTGAGGGCGCAAAACCGCATATTACAATCCAGAATAACTTTCTTGTTATAGCCCCGGTTAATCATTCCCCGGCAGAAAACTCTCAGCCACTCCCCGATGGGAAAAGCACCGGAATCGTCCATGATTTCTTTTACGCCGTATTTCTCGATCAAGACGCCGATCTCGTCCAGCAGCTTTTCCGGAGTCCGCATCAGATATTGGGGATACAGGGTGGTCCAGCTGCAGAAAGTACATTTATGGTGCCAGCAATCCCTGGCAGCCATGGTGTAAGTTCCCGGAAGCTTGGAATAGTTGCCGTTCCTCTCGCTGTACAGTTTCCACCTTGTCAGGTCTCTGTCAATCATGGGAAGCTCATTTAAGTCCTGGTTTATCACAAAGGCTCCGGTATTTTTTACTTCGCCGTTTTCCCGATAGTAGATGCCAGGCTGTAACTTGGAAAAATCTGCTTTTCCTTTGCCATTTCTCAGTGTTTCGCATAAATTGGTCAACAGAAAATCGTAATTTCCGCCGGTGAGAACATAATCCACAGGGCAGTTTTCCATTGTCTCTTCCGGAAATGCAGTCACATGGTCGCCCACCATTACCAGAATGGTGCCGGGATTCAGCTTCTTATATTTTTTGACCAGATCCCAGTGCATTTTCACCACGGGAGTTTTTGTCTCCAGCATCATTACATCTATTTTTTCTTTTACAAAAAAATCATCGAATTGTTCAGTGGTCCACTCTTCGGCAATGGCGTCGTTCCAAAGCACCTGAAAGCCTCTGCTCTGCAGCAGGGTTGCGGCATAGGCCGGAACCATGGGGTAAATGTATG
>CAMWSA010000097.1 GCA_947176785.1 uncultured Lachnospiraceae bacterium | reverse complement strand
TTGCCATGCGCCGGGAAAAGAGCAAGGTGGCAGAGAAAAATAAGGCATTGGTCAAAACTCTTGAGGAGCGGGGGCTTATGACCGATTTTGGCAGAAGGAAAATAGAGGAAGCCCGGAAAAACGGCCAGTGGTATGCTCCGAAGCCCAGGGAGGTTACAGAGGAACAAATTGCCAGCGTATCGGCACTGCTGGAAGGATATGAACCAGCCTGTACAAATTTTCAAGCCATGTCCTTATCCATAAAGAAAACCTATACACGGGCGTATTTTGACGCAAAGACAGATGCCGGACGGGAAAAGCGAATGGCCTGGATGGTGGATCGGCTTAATAAAAATTTAAAGCCTATGTAATCTCAAAAAGCAGGGATGATAAGGATTTGCGCAATGCAACAGAGATTTCCGGGATCGCACACAGGGAGCAGAAGCAGTAGACGCAGATATGGTTTTTGAAAGACGGGAGGATAACGATGCCAAACAGTATGACAAAAGGTAGTGTTACAGAGGAGACCATAGAGCGTATGGTACAAAAGGCCTTTGGGGAAAATGCTTTGGAGACGCAGGAACTGAAGGAGGGGTATTTTAATATTGCCTACAGGGTCCGTCTGAAAGATCGGGATGTGGTACTGAAGATCGCTCCCTCCCCGGAGACCCAGGTCATGACCTTTGAGAAAAATATCATGTTCAGTGAAGTAAAATCCATGCAAATGGTGGCGGAGCGTACGGATGTGCCGGTTCCCCGGGTTCTTTTCTACGACAATAGCGGCAGTGTGGCCAGCCGGGAATATTTTTTTATGGAAATGCTGCGGGGACGGAGCCTGTCCAGCTTGCAGGATACCCTGCCGACGGAGGACAAGCAGGAGATCTATTACCGGCTGGGAGTGTATACCAGACAGCTGAATCAGATTCGGGGCGAACGGTTTGGCTATTATGGACAACCGAACCGGCAGGGTGAAAACTGGTATGAGGTGTTTTGGGACATGGTTCGGGATACCTACGCCGATGCCGGACGCAAGGACATTGCCATGCCCGTGGCGGAGGAGGAAACCCTGAAGCTGCTGGAGCGGGACAGGGCCATATTCGAGGCAGTTAAATTGCCCCGGTTTGTCCACTGGGACATCTGGGCGGGAAATGTCTTCATAGCAGACAACAAGGTTGAAGGAATTATTGATTTTGAGAGATGCCTTTGGGCGGATGCGCTGATGGAGGTGGGCTTCCGCAATTATGAATACAACAGGGCCTTTTACCAGGGGTATGGAATTGAAGGTCTGACAGGGGAGGAGAAACGGCGCGCCAGATGGTACGATGTCTATGTGGCTTTGCTGTGGTGTCTGGAAACCGATTACAGAGGGTATGATAACCGCGATTTCTATCACATGGGATGCCGGGCAGTGAAAAGCGGTATAGAGGATTTGCAGTGAATACGACCGGGTAGAATAAGAAGAGAAATGCTTGGAAAAGGGCCAAAGTAAGCAAAAGAGACCGGAAAACGGGAGGAGCAATACATATATGCAAAATGATTACCATATAACAGAAGTCCGGGAGCAAGGGAAGAAAGCTCTCTATGCAAGAGAGGTTTTAGAGAGCCTGCCGGAGTGGTTTGGAAATAAGGCATCCCTGGAGGAATATGTGGAAGGAGTGCAGGAATTCCCTCTCTGGGCTGCCTTGGACGGGGAGGGAAAATGTCTGGGATTTTTCTCCGCAAGACTGCACTATGGACATACCGGGGATATCTATGTCTGCGGCATATGCCCACAGTGCCACCGCATGGGCATCGGGAAAGCCCTGTATGGACAGGTCGAGCGCTTTTTTTTGGAAAAAGGCTGTAAGTATGCCATGGTGGAGACGCTGAGTGAAACGGTGAACTATGAACCCTATGAGAGAACCAGGCATTTTTATGAGAGTGTGGGTTTCGAGCCGTTGATTACATTGACCGAGATGTGGGATGAGGACAATCCCTGCCTGATTATGATAAAGCCCCTGGAGACTGGTTAATAGTAAGACATACCCGTATCGCACATTTGGGCAGTAAAGTTAAATGATACTCCGGAGGTTCTCTTAATCTGAATTGTAATCCCGCCGGATATCAGCTATACTGGAAAGAAACAACTGTCTTGAAGGCAGAGGGTATAAGCCAACGGTACGGGTGGCCCGGATTTAATAATTGTAACTGTAGAAAGGGTAAAGACCCAATGGAGCAAGTACTTGGCGAGTTGGAATCCAATCGGGTGAAATCCAGGTTTTTCACAAAGTTATCTGAAACGATTGTAGGAAAATACATCGGTTAATGATATCCTTTAAGGAAATCAGACAGACGATTGTTCCTCAATCCACAGATTTCAGGGACTCCGCCATATTGATTCGGTCCAGCTTTCCCGCCATGATCCGGTTGACCACCCATGTAAAGGCAAAGGTCAGCAGGATGCTCAGAAGATAGCTGACTGTCTTCACATGCACGTCGAAAGAAATCATGTCCAGGTTTACCTCATGCATCACATAGATGTGGAGCAGCTTGCCCAGCGCAAGCCCCAGCCCGCAGCCCATGGCCGTGAGGACCATGTTCTCCCGGAACACATAGGAGGAGGTCTCGTTCCGGTAAAAGCCCAGCACCTTGATGGTTGCGATCTCCCGGATGCGCTCTGTGATATTAATGTTGTTCAGGTTGTAAAGCACGATGAAGGCCAGTGCAGCCGCGCAGCCGATGACCACGAACACAATATAGTTCATGCTGCTCATCATGCTGGAAAAACGCACCAGCATGTCCGCATTTACCTGAACGGAGGCCACACTTCCCACATTCATCACAGAAGCGCCGGCCTCGTGTACATCCGTATCCTCCGGCAGGTTTACATAGAGATTCTTGAAGGTAATCTCCTCTATGGCCTCTTCATAAGTCCCCTTATCCATGTAGGCATAGTTAAAGATATAATTTTCGCAGATACCGCTTACAACTGCCAGGAGTTCCCGCCGGTCTTCATCGTAAAGGCGCACAGTATCCCCGGCCTTAATATGATACCGTTCTGCCAGATTGTTGCAAATCACAATCTCCCCGGGGCCGGGATAGGCGATGTCGTCTCCGCCGGTGGTGTGCAGGTCAATATAATCCCCGAACCTTGCCGGGTCTTCAGCCACAATCAGATTGACGGCCTTTATGCCCTCTGCGGTATCCAGTTCCAGGGACGTCTCAAAGGCATAGGTGAACTCCCCGCCCAGGGAATCCAATAACGGGACAAGTTCTTCGGACGGGTCGCTCAGGGCTATATTCAGCTGATAGATTTGAATCTCCTCAAATTGCCGGCTGGCGATACTGGTCACGGAGTCCCTCACCCCGAAGCCGGTTACCAGCAGGGCTGTGCAGCCGCTGATGCCCATGACCATCATGAACAGCCTCTTTTTGTATCTGACAATATTGCGGACGGATACCTTATGCAGGAATTTCAGCCGGCTCCAGATAAAGTCAACTTGCTCCAGCAGAATCCGCTTTCCTGCCTTGGGCGCTTTCGGACGCATTAACCCTGCCGCCGAAGTTCTCAGCTCGTGCCTGCAGGAGAGCCAGGTAGTGCCCATAGAGCATAGAAGGGAGGCCGCCAGGCACAGGAGGGCCATTACCCAGTCAAACACAAACGCTATATCGCCCAGACGGTACATCATGCCGTAAGCCTGCCAGATCACCAGAGGAAACAGAAAGATTCCCAGAAAATATCCTACGGCGCACCCTCCCAGAGCGGCGCTGCCGGAATAAAACAGGTATTTTCCCATGATTCTGCCATTTCCGTAGCCCAATGCCTTCAACACGCCAATCTGAGTCCGCTGCTCCTCCACCATGCGGTTCATGGTAGTCATACATACCAACGCCGCCACCAGGAAAAAGAAAACCGGGAATACGTTGGCGATTCCTTCCACAATGCTGGAATCATTCTCAAAAAGCACATAGCCCACATTGGTATCTCTGCCAAGCACATAGGTGTCGGGCTTGCTGACAGCCGCTATATCGGCTTCGGCCTCTGCAATTTCCCGTTCAGCTTCTGCAATCTGCTCCTCGAATTCGCTCCGTGCCTGGCGGTAATCCTCCCACCCCTGGGACAGTTCTTCCCTGGCGCCCTCCAGAGCCTGGCGGTTTTCTTCCAATTCCTGTCCGGCCTCTGCAATTTGCCTTCCGGCATCTTCCAGGGCAGCCTCGCCCTCGGCAAGCTGTCTCTCCGCCTGCTCAAGCTGCTGCCGGGCCGCCAGAACCTGCTGCGCATAGGCCGATTCATCTGATCCCAGCAGGGACAATGCCTGTTCCATATTGGCCAGCTGTGCGTTCTGCTGCTCCATGGCTTCCCTTGCGTCAGCCAGCTTTTTTTCCTCCTGCTCTATCCGGGCCCTGCGGTCAGCCAGCTGTGACTCGCCGTCGGCCAGCTGCGCTTCCCCGTCGGCGATTTCTGCTTCTGCATCCAACAGTTCTCTTTCTGCATCGGCTAACTCTGTCTCCGCATCTGCTTTCTCTGTCTCAAGGGTCTCTCTCGCATCAGCCAATTCTGCCTCCGCCTGTGCCATAATGACCCGGTATCTCCGCTCCCCCTGCTCCTTGCAATACTGTTCCCACAGGGCTTCACGCTCTGCCATATAGGCGTCATATTCCGCTGAGTAAATTCGTTCATCGCTATCGAATTTCACATAGATTTCCGTATAGTACTCCGTCTGGAACCCCTCCGGGAGCAGATACATAAAACCATCCACGCGGCCATTTCCCAGAGAAGTATTTCCACGCTCAAACTGGATATAGGCGGATGCCTGGGCAATGCCCACAATGGTATATTCCCGGCATGCAAAGTTGTCCAGATCCTCCTGATTGTTGTTTTCGGAGAGAGTAATCCTGCTCCCCAGTGCGGCTTCATTGTAACGGTTGGCATCCACGACACACTCTGCGGCCGTTTCCGGCATCCTTCCGGCCAGAATTTCCAGGCCGTTGATATGCTCCAGCAGGGAATGGGCCTTGAGAACCCCCTCATTGCCCGCCTCATTTACATAGAGGATATCCGCTTCCACGGCCCCCTCCACGGCGCGGACATTTTCCTTTTGCTCCAGGGCCTGCACATCCTCTTCCTCAAATCCCAGGGTGGATAGCAGCCGGTAGTCATAGAACTGGTGTTCCTGCAAGTAGTCATTGGCGGACTCCACCATGGCGGTCTTTGTGATCTTTAAGCCAGCAAAGAAGCCCACGCCCAGCGCAACGATGGCGAAGATGGCGAGGTAACGTCCCAGACTCTGACTGATTTCCCGTAAAGTTGTTTTTTGCATCATGGATTTCATACGATATCTCCGTTTCTTTCATAACCAGATGTATTTGATAACAAAGGCCCATTGTGGAGACCGCGGTAATGGACGGGGGATGCTTCCGGGATTACCACTCGATATCTTCCACGTTTACGATATGTTCATTTTTCACCATACTGACAACCGTTCCGTTTTTGACCGTGATAATCCGGTCTGCCATGGCGGTCAGCGCCTGGTTGTGGGTGATGATAATGACGGTTCTGCCCTTGTCTCTGCAGGTATCCTGCAGCAGCTTTAATACGGCCTTTCCCGTGTTGTAGTCCAGCGCCCCTGTGGGCTCGTCGCACAGCAGCAGCTTGGGATTCTTGGCCAGTGCCCGGGCGATGGCCACCCGCTGCTGTTCTCCGCCGGAAAGCTGGGCAGGGAAATTTCTCATCCGTTCTCCCAGTCCCACTTCCCCCAGGACCTGTGCCGCATCCAGAGGATCTGTGCAGATCTGTGCGGCCAGTTCCACATTCTCCAGCGCCGTCAGGTTGGGTACCAGATTGTAGAACTGGAATACAAACCCCACATCGAACCGCCGGTATTTGGTGAGTTCTCTCTTATTGTAGGAGGAAATCTCTTCTCCATCCAGAAATACTTTGCCTCCCGTCAGGGTATCCATGCCTCCCAGAATATTCAATATGGTGGTCTTGCCCGCGCCGGAGGCTCCCACGATGACACAGAATTCGCCCTGCTCTATCTGAAAATTCACATCGTGCAGCGCCTGTATGGACACCTCTCCCGTCTGATAGATCTTGCTCACATCCTGAAATTCCACAAATGATCCCATGGCCCGACTCTCCTTCGTCATATATTGTGATTATAAATAATTGCCAAATATCCCTTACTCCTGCATATCCCAAGCCGGGCCTGCGATCCTGCGTTAATCGGTATCTGGATGTTATACATCCAAACTCCTTTTCAGAGATAATAGCCTCCCGGAAGCTCTAAGCCCTATTTTATGGAGTTACTAATATTCCAGTCTTATGGATTCCCCGCTTTTTACGGATCATACGAATCAAAAGCCGCCATTTTCCGCCAAAAGATTCCGAGAGACTATAGATAGTGGATGGGCAATATATAAAAAGGGCGACTTGCCACTGCATCGGAGCCCGTATTATATATTGGCCATGTCATTTACAGGGAACGTTTCGCAATTGCCTGCATATTATGGTTTATTGTTGACAACATTAGATAATTTATTTGAAGGCACATCTCATATTAGCATGTTCTCTTTTATCATTTCCATAATTTTAGAGATATTTAATATTTTTTCACAGAATGTTCGCAAATAGAAAAGCCGAAGATTATCCCCCGCTTTCTTCGGCTTTTTGATGGCTTTACTGTATACAGTTCTGAATGAGAGCTTCCCGTGCGCGTATGAATGTATATATGCGGCAGGCATCATCTGCGCATAGGAAATTGCCGGTTTTCTCAAAGTACGCGACAAAAAGAAGTTCTATACATTCCATCACATAGGGAATGGCTTTCTTTTCTGCCTCGGATATTTTCAGCACTTTTTCATATCCCCATACCACATCCCGCAAAAATCCAAGCCATTCTTCCGCTGTTATCCTCATATCTTCCTGCCGGGACAACAGCCCCAGCAAAAAATAGCATATATCAAAAATCCGTATATTTTTCTGGCTTAAGTCAAAATCAATATAGCCGGAAAAGATGCCGTCCGAAAACAGGAAATTGCCGAAATGGATGTCCCTGTGAATTAATTGAACGGGCAATTCGGCGTAGATGTCCGCCAGTTGGGATACGGTTTCTTCATATTCGGCCTCGGATACACGTGACCAGCCGTTGTCCGACAGCTGATCTCTGACCCAGCCGACTGTCTCATCCAACAGGCTGTTGTCCCAAATCCCCTCCAGGTTCCCGCACTTTTTAAAGGCGGTATGGAGATTGGCAATTATTTCTCCCATCTGCAAGGCCAGGTCCTGCGGACAGTCCAGCCGGGTAATATTGCTTCCCGGCAGCTTTTTGGACAGAAAATAGTAAGCCTGGCCCGACAATACATAGGCTGCATTGTCGCAGGTGGGTACGGCCTGCCCCACGGGAATATTCATTTCACTCAGCATGCGCAGCGTTTTCAGGTTTCGCTTTAACAGGTTTAAGTCGTGATATATCTTAAGCACATACGCATCCCCAACCTGCCAGGCAGTTTCATATATCCGCACAGTTTTATGCTCCTGTAGTCCCCAATGGGCCAGGACTCTGTTGACGGGAGAGCTTAATTCATAAAAGCGGTATAGTTGTTCCTGCCTGTCATTGATATCCTGATACATTTTTGTTCCTGTCAGGGAAAAGCCGATTTTTTCCATGCTTTTCCAGGAAGCGATGTTTTCATCCCTGATGGCGGCAATTATCCTGGGGATATCATAATGGGAGAAGAAATATGCGGTATAAGCGGCGGCGGCCTCCGCCGCGTATCCATGTCCGCGGTAGGGCGCGCCGATAAAATAGCACATACCGGTCTGCTTCTGGTCTTCATAGTAAGAGCAGCCCACACTGCCCAGCAGGGTACCGGTCTGCTTCTCCGTGACGGCGTAGGCCAGATATTCCCTGCCGGGTTGGTCCTCCTTATCCAGCGCCTGTGCCTCCTGTATCCAGGACCCAATCCATTTGTGGCAATTGCTGCAATCTCCAAAAATATCATGCAGGCTTCCGTCGGAAGCCATTTCTATATAAGCCTGTTCGTCCGTGGGCTCTATGCTGCGGATGATCAGTCTCTCTGTCTCTATAAACATATTTTCCTCCCTGGTTCGTGTTTCACAGCATTCCTGCCGATTCCATATTCGCAGAGAAAGGTTCTGTTTTTAAAATTCTTTTACAATCTCCACAATCTCAATATCGCCGCATACCAGAAATTCATTGATGGGCGGTTCCTCCGGGGGATTTGGCTCATTCTTCCAATAACGGTCAGCCAGCAGCAGGTTTTCGTCCCGGCAGGTGGTGGCGTCAAAGCATTTGGTGGCATCTCCCACAAAGCGGTTTCCCGTGACTTTGACCTTCACGATCTGGAAAGTGGGCCTGCCCAGGCCGATAAAATAATCCGCCCATTGACGGGACTCCTGCAAGGTTTCCGACACATACAGGCATCCCATCCTGGAGGGGTAATCAGGGTATTTTTCCCGCCTTACCTCCTCCAGGGCCAACTCCCGCAGCGCCACAACCACAGGGTACTCCAGCTCCTCAGATATATATTTCTGCGGATTTTGATAAATGTCATTTACCATATCCTGTTTTGCCATCACCCTCTCATATACGCCGCTGTGGTGTATATCGTCAAAAAGGATGTGCTGGCCCAGCTGCATGGGCCGTTCGGTAACCACGTGATAAGCATAAAATGTTTCCTTCATCACAACATCTCCTCACAAACTAAACAACAGGCAATTGAGAAATTCCTTTTCGGGGTACAGGGATCTATCCTGCTGTTGATTTGACAATAAGCTTATCATAAATCCCTCCGGCTGGCCACCGCACAATCAGTTCTAAAAAAGTATGAGCCAATACGCTGTAACGTATCGGCTCATACTATTATGCTTTTAATTCTCTGATAATACGCTGTATGCTCTTGACGGACAGGTAATACTTTTCGCTCAGCTGCGCAGGAGCCATCCCGCCACAAAAATCCGCATAGATCCGATTATTCCTGTCGGACAATTCCTGAGTGATCCTGGTCTGGGAACCCCATTTCAGGCGGTTCTCCGAGCGCCTGGGAATATAAATATTTTCTCCGTCCACATACTGCTGTATCAGTTCGATTACTTCAACCGGCAGGATCTCTCCTGCGTTCCGATAGCCCATGTCTGCCTCCTAAATATACATTCTCTTTAGGAATAGCAATGGCTATGGCAATTTATTTTTTTTGCAATAGCCATTGCTATGCAAACATAACATATCTCCTCATAAAGAGCTTTCCCCCTTTCCCCTATCAAAATTGAATTGCGGGCCGCCGCAGATGTTTTCCTATAGCTGCTCCGGCAGAGGGATCTGCTGCCGGGACAATACACAAAGTTTAACATAAGACATTGTAAATAGCAACTATAGTTAACGGCATTAGAAGAAAGACTAAATTTGTATTTGGAAGTTTTACTTCCAAACTTTCCTCTGCCCGCATATCGCTGGCCTCGCCTGCGATATTGCACCAATTAGTATTTGGAAGTTTTACTTCCAAACTTTACCACAAATACATATGGTTCGCCGGCTCATACTAATAAAAAGCTTCAGGGATACACATGTTTCAATCCGCAGGCGCAGGACCGGTGGAATCCCGGACAATCAGCGGTGCCCGCAGCAGGATGGAGCCGATGGGCAGCCCGCCCAGCAGACAGCCCGTGGCAAAGTAGCCGCAGCGCCCCAGGCCGTTCCGGTCCTGGCGGATGGTGGTCAGGGGAGGTGTGGTATAAGCGGTCATGGGCAGGTCGTCGAAGCCGATGATGCTCAAGTCGCGGGGGATCTGAATCCCCCTGTCACAGCATTCCGTCATGGCGGAAAAGGCCCGCACGTCATGAGAGAAAATAATAGCCGTCACGCCGTGGTCCAGCAGTCTGGGTATATAGGTTCTGGTAGATTCCGCCACAAAGTAGCCCAGGCCAATGTAGTCCTCATTGATTTCCAGTCCGTACTTTTCCAGAGCGCCCAGATAGGCCTGATAGCGCGCTTTCAGGATGTAGGAATCCAGGGGCCCTGAGATCAGCCCGATTTTCTTGTGTCCCAACCCGATCAGATGCTTGACAGCCAGTTCGATCCCCTCCTGGTTGTCACAGCCTACAGAAGCAATATAGGGATTGTTCTTTATATAGTTGTCATACAGGACGGTGGGGATCTGAGTGCTTTTGAACTCCTGCATCCAGGGATCGAGCAGGGAAAAGCCCAATATAAAGGCTGCCTGGTAGCTGTGATCCAGCATAAATACCCCGTAGGGGGTCAGCCGCTGGAAATCCATGGTCAGGGACACCACCTCCACAATCCACCCGTCTGCTTCCGCCGACTGTCGGAAACCCTGTACGATGTCATGGCCGAACTGGTTAGGTGTCTCATAGTCCATATTTTCGATTAAAATGCAAAGCTTCTTCTCGGCACCGGAAAACCTTTTATTAATGTAGCCCATCTCAGCGGCTGTCTCCAGAACCCTCTGGCGCATGCTGACGCTGATATCCGTGGCATTGTTCAGCGCTTTTGATACTGTACTTTTGGAAATGCCGAGCCTGGCGGCAATATCAGATATGGTAGTCATAGGTATTCTCCTCGCAGGCCGCACACAATGCTGCAATACTTTTCAGGTCATAATCTGTCAGCAGCACGAGAGGGGCTGTTTCGAAACACAAAACCCAGTACCAGCCCTGCGGTCAGCAAAAAAATTCGTGAAAAGTAACAAAGAAAACTTTGTTCCGAAACTCATTATAGCAACAAAGGAGGAAGATGGCAAGAGTTTTCTTCTAAACTTTTCCTTCCCCGTACTCACAAGCAGGCGGGAAAAGCCGGATTTTACGCAGTTTCCCCAATTGTGGAGAACGAAATAGTCATAACGATAGTTTCGAAATGGACTAGGCAAAAATTTAAAAAGAATATGTACATATTGCACAATAGACACT
>CAMWSA010000096.1 GCA_947176785.1 uncultured Lachnospiraceae bacterium | reverse complement strand
ATCATATACAGGAACAGGGCTGCGATGAGATTGTTTTACATGTGGCTGAATGGAATCAGAAGGCAATCAAGTTATACTTAAAAACGGGATTTAATATCAGGAAAAAGGAGAAAGTCCGTTAATATTTCTTATCAGGCGAATTGTAATAAAGTTGCGATAATGTGAGCAGGCGGTTTGGAATCCGAGGACATATATGGATACGGCATTAACGAACTGTTTTTGCCAGTTGTGCGTGAACAGGTTAAAAAGGAAGTAAATGGATAAAAGTATATATTTTATTATACTGGATATAGGCATGACATATGAAAAAGGAGCGCAGTCTTCCGGTCTTTGGAAAATCGGAGAAAAGAAGAAGCTCAATGCTGAGATTACATTTTGGATGAGCCTCGTTCAGAATGTCAGACAGGAGACCCGGGGAATAGATTGCTCCAGCATTGCTTATAAGCATTTGAAGACTATTGCCGACAGGTATAAATTGCCAAATTATAAACACATTTTATCAAATTGGACGGAGCTGCAAAAGTGCTGCTTTGAGACTGATCTGGCGACAGAGCATAGAGTCTGTTCAATAATGGATGAATTGCTTGATGAAGCCCTGCATGAAAATAAGAAATATAAAAAATATGAGATCATCCGTACACTTCACAACATTCCGCATTGTATGCATGGGGCAAGCTGCATTCAACCAAGATATAAATCCATTTCTTTAAATAACGCACTGGCGTATGCAGGCTTAAGTAATCTCGGCGAGATAGTCGCAATTGCCGGATCGAAAAGATGAGTTTGACTGCAGGCAAGTTTGTAATTGAAGCTGGTTTGTGGGAGCAGGCCAGTAGAGAGGCAGGAGGTATAAGACTGTGGATAACGGAACATCATATGAACCCGCGGACATCATAATATACGTGCGTGACAAAGGTATTGTACTGAGAGAAAAATCCCTTGTGGCATATTGCCCGAGCGATGGCAAAATAGTGGCGTATGGGACGGACGCGGAGGGGATGACCGGAAAAGATCCGGAGAATATTGTGGTGATGTCGCCGCTGCGACAAGGGATGGTGGCGGATTTTGCAGTGGCGGAAAAGCTTTTTTCCATGCTGCTCCTGAAAGCGCTGGGTAAAAGGCCGCTGTTAAAGCCTGCCGTTGTCGTATGCGCTCCCAAAGGAATCACGGAGGTAGAGAAAAAAGCAATGGAAGATGCGTTGATCGTCGGAGGCGGTGCGAAAGAAATCCTTTTTGCGGATATTCCTGCGGATGGATTTATTGATGGATTTTGGGAGAAATCCCCTGATATATATGGCAAATATAAGATCATCATCGGCATTGCCAAAAAGGAACCGGAGCGCTATATAGAAGAGCGTCTGCGGGATATCCTGGCGTATGCCAGGCAGGAGCAGATCCCGCCGGAGAGAGTGAACACATTGCTGCAGGAGCTTAACCAAATTTCGGAACAAGGTATTCGGCCAGCTGTTATACAGCGGGGATATTCTGGTTGGGACGGAAAAGTATGACCATAGAAATTGGAATGAAAACCTATCAGCCAGAGAGAAAATTTTCCAGATAACACTGGAGGCGTTAATCCGGTTTGATTAGGCGATAGCGAAACGTTCTCCGCAAGTGGCGTGGCTGGTCAGGTATATATTGCCCATTCACTGTTCCCGGTAAGAGAGTTTCGCAATCGCCTATCCGGTTTGATAAATGAGAGGGGAAATGGCCTTGGGATATGACCTGTATATTGAGGCAAGGATCAGAGAAAAGGATACAGGGAGGGTGATCTCCTGCGGCGGTAACGATAAATATGTTTTGGAGGAGGCCAAAGGATTTTTTCAAATATGCTGGTGGTGTGGGTACCCTGAGTGTGATGTGAGAATAAAAATGATTGAAATATGCAACAGTCATGGGGGGACAGATTATACAGATGCGGATTCTCGGGTTCCCGTTCCGCCGTCGGCACTGCGCGAGATTTATGCGTACATTGTAAAGTGCTGCTATCTTTCGGAAGATGAATATTCCGAAGCGTTCTCGTATGGGATCCTTTGGTATGAAAGAAGTATATATGAAAAAACCAATTTGCTGAATGCGAACAAACTGCATGATTTGCTTATAACTCTTGAAGAGATAAAACACGAAAAAACGGTTCCTTATTTTTTGTTCAGGGAATCTATTGCCAATGAGAGTGATTTAAAGAATTTTGAAAGTAATCCGTTAGAGTATGAGTGGGAATTCAGAATATGGAACTCCCACTGAGTTATTATGGATTTTCCTGACTTTGCGGGCAGGCAGTTTCCTGGAGGGAAGCTGCCTGTATGCGTCTTTTGACAAGGGATTTTGCTCACTAATATATGGCAATAGGAGCCCCTTTGCTCTGCTTAAAGCCCTGCAAATAAATTTCTCCGTGAAAAGTATAAAAAAATGTAGAAATCTACAACATTTTATGATAGACTTGTAGACAATGTATTTTTATATGGGCGCCGGCGGGAGTAAGTCTGTTTTTGTATGGTTTCGCAGGCACTTTTATTTTATCTGTTTTTATTATGAATGAATCGGAATGCAAAACAGCAGGCTGCCTGCCTGTACACTGAACAATATGCGGACGCCAAAGCGGTCGGATGTTGTACACGGGATTATGTACAGTCAGGGAACATGCGGAACTTAAATAGGAGGGAACTGCGGTGGATAGCAGCACACAATCTGAACATTTTCTGGAGTTTAAGTCCCTGTGCCGTGCCTTTGAGGACGGTTTTGTGGCAGTGAATGATTTTAACCTGACCATAAAACAGGGCGAGTTTGTGACTTTTCTGGGGCCCTCCGGCTGTGGCAAGACCACAACCCTGCGGATGCTGGCCGGGTTTGATCTGCCCAGCAGCGGAGAGATCCTGATGGGCGGTAAGGATATCACCAGGCTGCCGCCCAACGAGAGACCCATCAACACCGTATTCCAGCGGTATGCCCTGTTTCCTCATCTGAATATTTTTGACAATATTGCCTTTGGACTTAAGTTAAAGAAGCTGCCCCGAGCAGAGGTAGTCAAAAAGGTGAAAAAAGCATTGGAGATGGTGGACCTGGAGGGCTTTGAGTCCAGAACGGTCCAGACCCTCTCCGGCGGACAGCAGCAGAGGATCGCCATTGCCAGGGCCATTGTCAACGAGCCCCAGATCCTGCTGCTGGACGAACCCCTGGGGGCGCTGGACCTGAAGATGCGCAAGGAGATGCAGCTGGAGTTAAAGAGCATGCATGACAAGCTGGGCATCACCTTTATCTATGTGACCCACGACCAGGAGGAGGCGCTGACTATGTCCGACAAGATTGTAGTCATGTCGGAGGGCAGAATCCAGCAGGTGGGCGAGCCGGAGGATATCTACAATGAGCCGAAGAATGCCTTTGTGGCGGACTTTATCGGGGAAAGCAATATTTTTAACGGCATTATGACAGGAAAATACAAGGTGCGATTCTGCGGCGCGGAGTTCACCTGCGTGGACGATGTGGAAAACGGCACCATGATCGACGCCGTGCTGCGGCCCGAGGATATCCAGATCACCCCGCCGGAAGAGGGCATTATCCAGGGAAAAGTGACTTCCGTGGTGTTCAAGGGCGTACACTATGAGATCACAGTACAGTCCGGCAAAAACGAGATCGTAATCCAGTCCACCCGTAAGGCCCAGGTGGGAAACCAGGTGGGACTCACGGTTGACCCGGAGGGTATCCATATCATGATCGCCGAGAACACCGTGAATAAATTTGAGACAGGTGTCAAGAGCGGCTACCAGTTAGACTTCCTGGGCGGAGATTTCGACTTTGACATCACCAGGCTGATTCCCGGCTCTCATATGACTGACGGAGACACGCTGGTGGATGCCCATGGGGACGAGGTGGATGCATCAGCCCTGCGGATTATCGTATCCATCAAACCGGAAGATATCACCATGAGTGACGACGAGGAGGCCGGCGTAGTTAAGGGACATATCATTAACCTGATCTACAAGGGCGATCATTACCGCTACATAGTCCGAACAGACGAGGACGAGGATTTTATTGTGCGAGACGAGTACTTATGGAACATGGATGACTACGTGAGCCTGATTATTTCCAAGGACAAGCTGCAATATGCACTGAAAAAATAAAGGCAAGCCAATCCCATCACTGGCCATAATCCCAACAAATATCGGAGGAAGAAAAATGGGGATGTTACGTTTTTCCAGAAAGCAGCTCTGTATCCCATACGCAGTGTTTTTACTCTGCTTTGTGGCGGCGCCGCTTCTGGTCATTATATACTACGCGTTCACCAACGGAGAGGGACAATTTACCCTGGAAAATCTGACAGGCTTTTTCACCAGTCCCTATACCATAGGCACGCTGGCCTACAGCTTTGCAGTCGCCGTGGTGACCACCTGCGTATGTCTGCTGCTGGCATATCCCATCGCCTATATTCTGGCCAGGAGCGGGTGGCGGCAGAAATCGGTTATCGTGTTGATGTTTGTCATGCCCATGTGGATCAATTTCACCCTGCGGATTACTGCCCTGAAAGAGATCCTGACCATGATCGAGGGAAATCTGGCATTTCATCCGTTTCTGAATACCATTATCGGCATGACTTATGATTTCCTGCCCTTTATGATCCTGCCCATGTACACTACGCTGCTAAAGCTGGACAAGAGCCTGCTGGAAGCGGCGGCGGATCTGGGAGCGGACCCGGTGCAGGTGTTCTGCAAGGTGACGCTGCCCCTTTCGATTCCCGGTATTATCAGCGGTGTGGTCATGGTATTTTTACCCTCCATGACTAACTATGTGGTGCTGGACATGCTGTACAACAGTACCTATATTATGGGCAGCCTGATCGGAAGCTTCTTCAGCGCCTACGACTGGCATAACGGCTCCATGATCGCTCTGATTCTGCTGCTGATTATCCTGGTTTTTACGCTGATCACGGATCGCTATACGGAGGAGGATACCGGGAACAGAGGAGGTGCCCTGCTATGAGAAAAGACCAGATG
This sequence comes from uncultured Lachnospiraceae bacterium, assembly GCA_947176785.1. GTDB lineage: Bacteria > Bacillota > Clostridia > Lachnospirales > Lachnospiraceae > Acetatifactor. The sequence continues at coordinate 5,948 of CAMWSA010000096.1, read as the reverse complement.
AGAAAGGATTTGTTCGGAAAAATATTCATCGGCGCAATGCTGCTCCTGTTGTACCTGCCGATTTTGGTGCTGGCTTTTTACAGCTTCACCACCTCCGCAAACATTGGCTCCGTCCACGGTTTTACCATGGATAATTATATCAATTTGTTCTCCAACGAGGAATTGCGGGAGATGATCCTGGGCACAGTGCTGCTGGCCTTTGGATCGGCTTTTCTGGCCACGGTTCTGGGAACTCTGGGCGCTGTCGGCGCTTTCTATGCAAAAAAAGCCGCAAAAGGTTTTGTGGGCATCATGAACCAGGTGCCGGTGATCAATGCGGATGTGGTGACAGGATTTTCCGTGTGCATCATGCTGGTGGTGGTGCTGGGCGTTGACAAAAGTACCTTTGTACCCCTGGTGATCGGGCATGTGGTATTGTGCGCCCCCTTTGTCTATCTGTCGGTAGTGCCCAGGCTAAAGCAGATGGACACCAGCCTGTATGAGGCGGCCATGGACCTGGGGGCCACGCCCCGTCAGGCGCTGACCAAGGTTGTGCTGCCCCAGATACAGCCGGGCATTGTATCCGGTTTTGCCCTGGCGGTGACCTTGTCCCTGGACGATTATTTTATTGCCAGCTACACCAAGCCGGCAACCTTTGACACCATCAGCACCTATGTGGTGAATGCCACCAAGGGCTCTCAGACAGAGATCAAGACGGCGCTGTGGGCGCTGTCCACGCTGATCTTTCTGATTGTGATTCTGGTGGTGGCAGTGATGAATCTGTCAGGCAGAAAGGCAGGTGAAAAGGATTGAGGGATAAGAGAAGGAAAAAAACGGCTTTTTGTCTGGCCGCAGCCCTGCTGGCCACAGTCCCCTGCAGCCTCCTCCCTGCTTACGGAGGGCTGGACAGTGTCCTGGCCAGGGAGGAAGTAATTACACTGCGGGTCTGCAACTGGGAGGAATATATTGATCTGGGGGACTGGGACGAAGAGGAGCGGATGGAACTGGACAATGGCGTTGAGATCCTGGGGGAGGTTGCGCTGTATAAAGAGTTCGAGGACTGGTATTATGAGAGATACGGAAAAAGGGTACAGGTGGAATATTCCTGCTTTGGCACCAATGAAGATCTGTATAACCAGTTGACGCTGGGAGATACCTATGATCTGGTGTGTCCTTCCGACTATATGATTATGAAGCTGATGGCGGAAGGGGCCCTGGAGCCCTACTCGGAGGCATTTTTTGATCAGGAGAAGGAGGAGAATTACTATCGGCGGGGGGTCTCCCCCTATATCGCGCAGGTATTTGCGGAGAACCAGATAGGGGGGGAGAGTTGGGAACGCTACGCCGCCGGTTATATGTGGGGGGTGACGGGAGTACTCTATAACCCGGAACTGATGACTCAGGAGGAGGCATCCACCTGGGCAGTGTTTGACAACCCGGATTTTTACCGGCAGATTACGTTGAAGGACAATGTGCGGGACACTTATTTTTCCACGCTGGGCTATCTGCTGCGGGACCGGCTGACAGAGGAAGCCTTTGTAAATGCCCCCGATTACCATGAGAGGCTGGGGGAGATGATGAATGACGTATCGCCTGAGACGATCCGCGCGGTGGAGGAGCAGCTGTCAGGTATCATGGGCAATATCTATGCCCTGGAGACGGACAGCGGAAAGGCCGATATGGTGACGGGCAAGATCATCGCAAACTATCAGTGGTCCGGGGATGCGGTGTTTGCCATGGATCAGGCGGAGGAAGACGGTGTGTACCTGGAATTTGCGGTTCCCAGGGAGTGTACTAACCTCTGGTTTGACGGCTGGGTCATGTTGAAGGACGGAATCGGCGGTGATCCGGAGAAAAAACAGGCGGCGGAGGCATTTGTCAACTTCCTGTCCAAGCCGGAGAACGCGGTTCGGAATATGTACTATATCGGCTATACCTCCGCCATATCCGGCGGGGAGGATGACACGGTATTTTCCTATTTAAACTGGTGCTATGGCGCAGGGGAAGACGTGGAGGAGAATACGGTGGCTTACCCTGTGGGCTATTTCTTCAGCGGGGATAACGGGGATGAGGACTATGTGGTCTACACCACCCGGGAGCAGGTGGGCAGGCAGCTGTATACCCAGTATCCCTCCCAGGAAGTCATATCCAGGGCGGCGGTGATGGGGTATTTTAACGCAGAGGAAACCCGCAATATCAATCAGATGTGGATCAATATCCGATGCCTGGATGTGCGGGAGATTCCGCTGTGGTGTGTGCTGCTCACCTTATGCGTTCTGGCGGCAGTGGTGGCAGCGGTGATCCTGAACAGGAAAAATCGCTATTATGTGTGAAAAACCTGTTGACAAACCCGGAACGCTTATGTATAATGAGACAGTGTGTGGGAAAAGTCACACGAATATTATGCATGGGAGTCACTATGTTCATTCATTTATCCGATGTATTTACATCCGAGGGCAAACGTATGGATGTAAATGCGGAACTTGAGACTACAAGCTTTGACAATGGAAGAGAGCGTTTTGAGATCACTCAGAACTCTCCGGTTTCCATAGTTATTACTAATTTGGAGACAGGCAAGATCCTGGTGAAGGCCGACCTGCAGCTTACTTTGCGGGCTGCCTGTGACAGATGCCTGGCGGAAGTACCGGTGCGGCTTGCACTGCACACGGAGCGGGTTGTTTTCTCCCCGGAGTTGGCAGTAGACGCGGAAGACGCTGATGACCAGGGGTTTGTGAATGGATATGAGTTGGATGTGGAGGCTTTTGCGCATGATATGATTATCGGTAACTGGCCTGCAAAGATTCTGTGCCGGGAAGACTGCAGGGGTATATGCCCTGTATGCGGACAGAATCTGAATGTGAGGGACTGCGGATGTGACAGCTTCGTTCCAGACCCACGGATGGCAGTGATACAGGATATATTCAATGCGAAGTAAAAAAAGCATCTGTCTGCCAATGCCCGTATTATTTACGGACATAAGGGATCGTAAATTATTTTGCTGGAGACGGTATTGATCGGCGGATGTGGAATTTTAGAAGGAGGTGTAACGATGTCTATTTGTCCTAAGAATAAATCTTCCAGAGGCAGGAGAGATAAGAGAAGAGCGAATTGGAAGATGAGCGCTCCCGCCCTGGTAAAGTGCAGCAAGTGCGGTGCGCTGATGATGCCTCACAGAGTATGCAAGGCTTGCGGTTCTTACAATAAGAAGCAGGTTGTAGAGGCCGACTAATGGAATGCTCCATATGACAAAAAAGATTTCTCCGCTTGCGGGGAAGTCTTTTTTGTCATATGGGATATGCGCTTGATTTTTGCGGATTGTTTTAGTATAGTTATAGATGGGGTTTCAATGTAAAAAACAGGCGAACCCGTAGAGGAGGAATTGGCAGATGGTCAATGTGGCAGTGGATGCGATGGGCGGGGACAATGCCCCTGTGGAGATTGTCAGGGGTGCTGTTGAAGCGGCGAATACAAATAAGGAAATAAAGATTTTTCTGGTGGGCAAGGAGGCTGTCATTAAGGAAGAACTGGCCAAATATACTTATGATATATCCCGGGTGGAGATTGTACACGCGTCGGAGGTGATCGAGACGGCGGAGCCGCCTGTCATGGCGATCCGCAAAAAGAAGGACTCCTCTATCGTAAAGGCATTATATATGGTGAAGGACGGAACCTGTGACGCGTTTGTGTCCTCCGGCAGCACCGGGGCTGTGCTGGTGGGCGGCCAGGTGATCGTGGGGAGGGCAGGGGGAGTGGAAAGACCGCCGCTGGCACCGCTGATCCCCACGGAGAACGGTGTAAGCCTGCTGATTGACTGCGGTGCCAATGTGGATGCCCGCCCCTCTCACCTGGTGCAGTTTGCCAAGATGGGATCTATCTACATGGAGAGCATCATGGGGGTGAAAAATCCCCGGGTGGGCATTGTAAACAACGGGGCCGAGGAGGAGAAGGGCAACGCTCTGGTCAAGGAGACATTTCCCCTGTTGAAAAACTGCCCGGATATCAATTTCATAGGCAGCGTGGAGGCCAGAGATATCCCTGCGGGCGTGGCGGACGTGGTGGTCTGCGAAGCCTTTGTGGGCAATGTGATACTGAAGCTGTACGAGGGCGTGGGGGCCACTCTGATCAGGAAGGTGAAGAGCGGCATGATGGCATCCCTGCGCAGCAAGATCGGGGCCCTTTTGGTGAAGCCTGCCCTGAAGGAGACCCTAAAGAGCTTTGATGTGCAGGAGTATGGCGGCGCTCCCCTGCTGGGGCTTAACGGGCTGGTGGTAAAGACCCACGGCAGTGCCACGGCGGTGGAAATCAAGAATTCTATTTTGCAGTGCCTGGATTTCAAGAGCCAGCAGATCAACGAAAAGATTCGGGAGAGAATTGCACCGGCGGAGCAAAAATAGCAGGCAGCGGGCCTGCGGAACTTGAATTAAGGAAGATTTAGACAGCATATTTTAGACAGCATGTTTCCGGAAAGCGCACTGATCTATATCAGGACGCCGGGAAGCGGCCTGATATAGATCACCGGCCAGGTGTGCTTGCAGGAAACATGCGGAACTCTAATTAAGGAAGATGAAGAGATGGAATTGGAGAAGATCAGACCCATTATTGCCGGAATTCTGAATGTGAACCCTGATGAAGTGAATGCCGACAGTGCCTTCATTGAAGACCTGGGGGCAGATTCGCTGGATGTGTTTCAGATTATCATGGGTATCGAAGAAGAATTTGATATTGAAATATCTCCAGAGGAAGCAGAGCGGATCAGCACGGTGGCAGAAGCGGTGGAGTTGGTTCGCAATGCTGCGCATTGACCTTGGATATTCCTGGATCATGTGATTCAGGAATATTTTCATGAGGAACAAGGAAAGTTGAGAATATGAGAGAAGTACGGGAATTATCTATATTGGAAGAGAGAATCGGATATACATTTAAGAATAAGGAACTGTTGACACAGGCGCTTACCCACAGTTCTTATGCCAACGAGAGGCGGATTAACAAGGTGAACAATTATGAGCGGCTGGAGTTTCTGGGAGATGCCGTTTTGGAACTGGTGAGCAGTGAATTTCTGTTCGAAAAGCATCCACAGCTCTCGGAAGGGGATCTGACCAAGATGCGGGCATCCATGGTATGTGAACCCGCACTGGCTTTCTGCGCCAGAGATATCCAGCTGGAGGAGTTCATTCTCCTGGGCAAGGGAGAAGAAAGCACTGGCGGCCGCAAGAGGGATTCCATTACTTCCGATGTGATGGAGGCGGTGATCGGGGCTATCTATCTGGATGGAGGCATGACACCGGCCAGGACATATATAGACCGCTTCATCCTGTCCGACCTGGAGCATAAGCGGCTATTCTATGACAGTAAAAGTAATCTTCAGGAGATGGTGCAGGGTAAACTGAAGAAGGACCTGGAATATGAACTTCTGGACGTACAGGGGCCGGAGCATAATCAGACTTTCCGGGTACAGGTGCGCATGGGGGAAGAGGTGTTGGGAATCGGCGAGGGGCATACCAAAAAGGCGGCGGAGCAGCGGGCAGCCTATAAGGCGCTTCTGCGGCTGCGGGAACCCTAATCAGCATATGCGGAACTCTACTTTAGAAAGGTACAGACAGGATGTATTTAAAAAGCATAGAGATACACGGATTTAAGTCCTTTGCCAATAAGATCAATTTCCAGTTTCATAACGGGATCACAGGCATTGTTGGCCCCAACGGCAGCGGCAAGAGCAATGTGGCGGACGCCGTCAGATGGGTGCTGGGCGAACAGCGCATCAAACAGCTGCGTGGTGCCAGCATGCAGGATGTCATTTTCTCGGGCACAGAGACCAGAAAACCCTTAAGCTACGCTTATGTGGCAATTACACTGGACAATTCCGACCACCAGCTGACCATCGACTTTGACGAGGTCACGGTGGCCAGGCGGATCTACCGTTCCGGAGAAAGTGAATATCTGATCAACGGGGCTCCCAGCCGGCTTAAGGA
>CAMWSA010000095.1 GCA_947176785.1 uncultured Lachnospiraceae bacterium | reverse complement strand
GCCCTGGCCGTCCGTTGGCTTATCCCCGGAGCCCTCTCCGCTCTGGCCGTCCATTGGCTTATCCCCGGCGTTTTCTCCGCTCTGGCTGCTCCCGGCGGGCTTATCGTTCTCCTGCGGCTCCCCTTCGGGTTCGGGCAGCCCCTTCTCCCGGCGGAAAATCTCCATGAACTCCTTGCCGGTGATGGTCTCCTTCTCGATCAGGTACTCCGCCAGCTTATCCATCAACTCCCTGTTTTCACGCAGCAGTTCTTTGGCCTTCTCATAACTCTCCTTCAGAATTGCCACCACCTCCGCGTCAATCTCCGCCTCGGTGGCATCGCTGCAGTTCAGCGTCGCCGCGCTGTCCAGATATTTATTCTGCATGGAAGCCAGCCCGATCAGGCCAAACTTCTTGCTCATACCGTACTCCGTCACCATGGCTTTGGCAATATTGGTGGCCTTCTCAATATCGTTGGCCGCGCCCGTGGTAACCGTCTCAAACACGATTTCCTCCGCAGCCCGTCCTCCCACCAGACTCACCAGCATATCCCGCAGCTCTGCCTCGGTGTTCAGATACTTCTCCTCCTCCGGCACATGCATCACGTAGCCCAGCGCGCCCATGGTGCGGGGCACAATGGTGATCTTCTGCACCGGCTCCGAATTCTTTTGCAGGGCGCTGATCAGCGCATGGCCCACCTCATGGTAGGACACGATGCGTCTCTCCTCCTTGCTCATAATGCGGTCCTTTTTCTCCTTGCCCACCAGCACCTGCTCCACCGCGTTGAACAGATCCTTCTGGCACACATACTCCCGGTTTTCCTTGACCGCGTTGATGGCGGCCTCGTTGATCATATTGGCCAAATCGGAGCCCACGGCCCCGCTGGTAGCCAGGGCGATGGCATCCAAATCCACCGTCTCATCCATCTTCACATCCTTGGCATGCACCTTCAGGATATCCACCCGGCCCTTTAGATCCGGCTTATCCACGATGATCCGGCGGTCGAAACGGCCTGGGCGCAGCAGGGCCTTATCCAGAATCTCCGGGCGGTTGGTGGCCGCAAGGATCAGAATGCCCTTGGAACTGTCAAAACCGTCCATCTCCGACAGCAGCTGGTTCAGAGTCTGCTCCCGCTCTTCGTTGCCGCCGCCATACTTGGAATCGCGGCTGCGGCCGATGGCATCTATCTCGTCTATGAAAATAATGCAGGGGGCATTCTTGGTGGCCTCCTTGAACAGGTCACGCACACGGCTGGCACCCACGCCCACGTACAATTCGATAAAATCGGAGCCTGTCAGGGAGAAAAAGGGCACATGGGCTTCACCGGCCACCGCCTTTGCCAGCAGGGTCTTTCCCGTCCCGGGAGGCCCCACCAGCAGCGCGCCCTTGGGCAGCCTGGCACCGATCTTGGCGTACCTGCCCGGATTGTGCAGAAAGTCCACCACCTCCACCAGGGACTCCTTGGCCTCGTCCTCACCTGCCACGTCCGCAAAAGTCACGCCGGTCTCCTTCTGTACATACACCTTGGCATTGCTCTTGCCCACGCCCATGGGGCCGCCGCTGCCGCCCATCCTCCTGAACAGAAAGCCCAGCAGAATCCACATCAGCACCAGGGGAAGCACCAGCGTCATTATGATCTGCATAATCCATTCGCCCACGCTGGTGGACACGCCATAAACCTCCACGCCATGCTCCAGAGCCCTCTGGGTCACGGTCTCCGTGTTCTCGATCTGCAGGGTCTGGTACTCAATCTTTACAGGCTTCATACTGTAAAAATCATATAATTTGGGGGCCGAGTCATCCACCACGCCGTCTTTGAGCGTGAAGCTCACGGTCTCCCCGCTTAGCTTCACGGATTCAATCTCATCCGCATCCATCCTTTCCACAAAGGTGGAATAGGGCACCTCCATCACGTCGCCGCTCTTCCCGAAAAAAAGTGTCCACAGCATGGCCACCAGAAGCAGGCTCATCAGTACAAAGATTAAAATAAACATTACGCTGGGGCGCTGGGGCTTCTGCCCATTGTTCCCGCCGTTTCCTCCGGGCCCTGTGTTATCGCCGCCCCCCATGCCGCCGTTATTATGATTGTCCATCTGATTACCCTTTATTTCCTTTCTGCTACAATAAGCTTATGGTTATACTCACGGACGGGTAGATTTTCCTTCCCCCAGGGCACATGTTGTCCGATTATACAATATGTGCCCTGGGAAAATCGAAAATTCTCAGCGCTCATCAGTATAATATGCCTGACAGCCAGTCAGGTCCCTATCCATCTATTTAAAGTTCCGCTTGTTCCCTGCTGCGCACAGGACATTAATCAACATCCGGACGCTTTTTCCGCTGTCTCAATCCATATGCATTCTATTATAGAGATTCCCAAAACATAAATCAATAGTCGATCTCTAAAAGATTTATAAAGATTTCCAGCATGTATATCTTGATTTTGCAATTTTTTTTTTGTAAAATGAAAAGAGTTGGGTATTGTATTCCCGGCTCTTTTACACCGATTTGAGCGGGCGGACGGAAGTGATACCGGACGCCGTAAAAATTTCCGGTTCCCGCACGCCACATGCTGCACAATTACAGTCTACGGCATATGACGTTGACTATAGGCCGCATGTGGCGTGCGGGACGGAAAAACGAATCGGTCGTGCGTTTAGCGGAAAAACGGGTCATAATGTATGTGTATTATAAACGACAGTTGTGTTCTTTCTGTGAAAAAACATGCGCCCTGGGAGGTATTATGGAACAAATGAGTAAAATCGGTTTCGATCATGACAAATATCTGAAAATGCAGTCGGAGAAGATCCGGGAACGGATCGCCGCTTTCGGGGGCAAGCTCTATCTGGAATTCGGGGGCAAGCTCTTCGACGACACGCATGCGTCCAGGGTACTTCCCGGCTTCAGGCCCGACAGCAAAATCAATATGCTGGCACAGCTGAGAGACCATGCGGAGGTCGTCATCGTCATCAATGCGGCGGATATCGAAAAAAATAAAGTGCGCTCCGACCTGGGCATTACCTATGATGTGGACGTGCTGCGTCTGATCGACGCGTTCCGGGGCTATGGCCTGTATGTGGGCAGCGTGTGCCTGACCCGTTTCGCGGAGCAGCCCAGCGCTATTGCATACCAGAAAAAACTGGAGTCCCTGGGCATGAAGGTGTACCGCCACTACTCCATTCCCGGCTACCCCTCCAACATTCCGCTGATCGTCAGCGACGAGGGCTACGGGCGCAACGAATATATCGAGACTTCCCGGGAACTGGTGGTAATCACCGCCCCCGGCCCCGGCAGCGGCAAGATGGCCACCTGCCTGTCCCAGCTGTACCATGAACACAAGAGAGGAATCAAGGCCGGTTATGCCAAGTATGAGACCTTCCCCATCTGGAACCTGGCTCTGAAGCACCCTGTGAACCTGGCCTATGAGGCGGCAACCGCCGACCTGAATGATGTGAACATGATTGACCCTTTTCATCTGGAAGCCTACGGGGAGACCACCATCAACTATAACCGGGATGTGGAGATCTTTCCGGTACTCGGTGCCATGTTTGAAAAAATCATGGGTGACTCCCCCTACAAGTCCCCCACCGACATGGGCGTGAACATGGCGGGTCTGTGCATCGTGGATGACGAAGTCTGCCGCAACGCATCCTGCCAGGAGATCATCCGCAGATATTACAATACCATGTGCGAAAAGCGCCAGGGCAGCGCGGACGATGACCAGATCCTGAAGCTGGAACTGCTGATGAAGCAGGCCGGCATCACAGTGGACGACCGCCCGGTGGTCAGCGCCGCCAAGGTCAAGGCCGCGGCCACCGGCAAGCCCGCTGCCGCCATCCAGCTGCCGGACGGGCGGATCATTACCGGCAAGACCAGCGAACTCCTGGGGGCTTCTTCCGCCATGCTGCTGAATGCGCTGAAGGTGCTGGCGGATATTCCCGACGAGGTGCAGCTGATTTCCCCCAGCACCATCGGTCCCATTCAGGAGTTGAAGATCGGGCATCTGGGCAACCGCAATCCCCGGCTGCACACCGATGAGATCCTTATTGCGCTGTCCATCTGTGCCTCCACGGACGGGACCGCCGGACAAGCCATCCGCCAGCTCCAGAACCTGCGGGGCTCCGAGGTACATTCCAGCGTGATCCTGTCCCAGGTGGATAAGAATGTGCTGCGCAAGCTGGGCGTAAATCTGACCTGCGAGCCGGAATATGAGTCCAACGGACTGTACCACAATTAAGGATAATATTTTTATGCGTTGTGTATTGATTTTCCTGAAATGATCGAATGGATGATTGTCTGTTGTGAGAGACACCCTGGCGCTGTCCCCGGTGTCTCTCCGGTTGATATCACATCAGCCGTCCTGTCTACAGCTTCTTCAGATAGTTCCCCTCCACACGTACCCCCTCGTTAATCACGATGAAAGCCTGGGGATCATATTTATGGACTATGGCTTTGAGTTGATGTACCTCGTATTTGGACATCATGATATATAGGATGTGGGACTCCTCATGGGTGTAGGCACCCATGGTCTTCCACTTGGTGATGCCCCGTCCCAGTTCCGAGAACACTTCCCGCTCCAGTTCCTGAGAACTGATCTTGGTGATCACGTTCACCTCCACATTGATGTTCTGCGCATGCAGCCTGTCAATAGCCACAGAATACACCGCAGCGTTGATCACGGAGTACAGCGCCGTCTCCACATCAAAGAGAAACAGGCAGGCACTGTACAGCACCAGGTTCATCATCAGATTGACTCTGCCCACGCTGAAATCCTGCCGCCATTTCACCAGGATCACCCCCACAATATCCATGCCGCCGCCGGAGGCCCCCATGCGCAGCAGAATACCCACGCCCGCACCGCAGATAATGCCGCCGATTACACTGGCCAGCATGGTATCCTCCACAATCTGGGTCACAGGTATGACCGCCATGCCACCTGACATTATTGTCACACAAATCAGTGTTTTCAGCAGGAATTTCTTACCCATTTTCCGATAGCCAATAACAAAGATCGGTATATTAATGATATAGTAGATAATACCGGCAATATCCACATTGCCCATAGGCAGACGCATACATTCCACCAGCAGCGTACGGACCACCTGGCACAGGCCCATGATGCCGCTGCTGTACAGCCCCGAGGGCACGATAAACAGATTGGTCCCTATGGCATAGATGGCCGCCCCCAGCATCGCAAGCAAAGTACGTCTGCCTTCATAGAGCAGCAGACGTTTATCCTTTAAAATATTCATTTCCATCCCCTTGAACATAACAAATTTGGATGCTTCGAAGTACCTGTGTAAATTTCCGGGAAGCAATTTCGCGATGGCATTTCCAAAAACAAGGCCGCATCGGGCCAAGCCGCATTTTGGGAACCCACACTGCCGCAAGAACAGACCTCCTGATTTACACAGGACTTTCGAAACGCAATACCGCTTCAGATATACGCCTTGATCTTTTCCTCCAGATCCGCTGCGGACATGCCCCCCACATAGGTGGCTGCCGGTTCCCCGTTTTGGAAGAAAATAAAAGTGGGAATATTCCTCACATGGTACCTGTCTGAGATCTCCATGGCCTCCTCCACATTCAGCTTGCCGATCTTGATCCGGCCATCATATTTCTCGGCCATACGCTCCACCAGCGGGGCCATCATCTTGCAGGGGCCGCACCAGTCCGCATAGAAATCCACCAGTACCGTTCCCTGTGCCTGCAATACCTCTGTCTCAAAATTTTCTGCTGTGAGCTTCATATTGTTGTCCTCCTCTAATACATATAGTTTATTATGCTTACGGGCAGTTTGGGTTAATGACCTTTGGAATTTCGCTTTCGGCCTTGCAAACGCTTTCATAAATGGCTTTTGCAAGAACCGAAAGCTGAAATCTGTTATGTCGTCTACAATAGATTCCTCTTCCTGCCCATCACATGCTGTCGGATTATGCAACACATATTTATATCTATACCCGCGAACGGGCGCATTCGCCATATGACAGCTTATCCGGCAAATGATATAAATATGTATCAAGCAGCTGCTCAACACTTGACTCTTCCTGGGGCACTTCCGGATTTTTATTTGTCATAATGACGGCTGTGGAATAATCCCTGCAATTGATTTTCAACATGCATTATCCATTCTCCCCCCCCACCCTTTGGAAATAATGGTATAAAATCCATACCTTGTATCTCCGTTCTGTCCAACGCAGGCACAGCCGACACCCGGAAAGCTCCTTATAATATCATCAACCATATTCTTAACCTCGCAAACACAAAATGCATATACCCGGGATGCCCCTTACCTTATTTTTCCCGGCAAATAATATATTTATAGATGGGGTTTCCCAGGGCGGAGAATTTTTCCTCGTACTCTGTCATTATATTGCCCTCCATCAACGCCGCATCCTTATGCAGGTCATAGGTGATCACACGGGCCTTCCAGCCCGCAGGGGCAAGCTCCTCCACCGCAAAGTCAAACAGTTCCCGGTTGTCCGTCTTAAACTCCAGCTGCCCCCCGGCCTCCAGGATTTTATCATACCTGCCCAGAAACTGCCTGGACGGAAGCCTGCGCCCGGCATGTCTGTCCTTGGGCCAGGGATCGGAGAAATTCAGATAAATGCGGCCCACCTCGCCGGGGGCAAACACCTGCGTGATCTCCTCCGCATCCATACGGATAAATTTCAGGTTGGGCTTTTCCTCCTCTTCCATCTTCTGGATGGCCCGCAGAAGCACACTGGAATATTTTTCAATGCCTATATAATTGATCTCCGGATGCAGGCGGGCCATGGTGTGGATAAATTTCCCTTTTCCCATGCCGATCTCGATATGGAGCGGCTGCGTATTTCCAAATATCTCTGCCCATTTCCCCCGGCACTCCCGTTCCTCATGCACCACGTAGGCGCTGGCCGCGATTGCCTCGCGGGAACCTGTAATGTTTCGAAGTCGCATATCTATTTGTCCTCCGGCCTTTCATAGTACACTTCCTCTTCCGGCAATTCATGCAGCTGACGATAGCCCGGCTGCGGATTTCCCCTTTGCCTCCGGCGAAGCTGACGGCGGCGGGCCTCCCTTACCTCCCGGCGGTGCAGCTTCAGGAAACCCGGTCCCGTTTTCTCCTCATGCTCCCGGCGCTGCTGACGGCGGCGGGCCTCCTTCACCTCCTGCCCCAGCAGCTGACGGTAGCCCGGCCCGGGCCTCTCTTCGCTCTCCCGGCGCTGCTGACGGCGGCGGGCCTCCTTTACCTCCTGCCCCAGCAGCTGACGGTAGCTTGGCCCGGGCCTCTCTTCACTATCCCGGCGAAGCTGACGGCGGCGGGCCTCCTTCACTTCCTGGCGGTGCAGCTTAATATAGCTTGTCCCCTGCCTTTCGTCTTCCTCCCGGCGTTGCTGACGGCGGCGGGCCTCCTTCACGTCCTGGCGGTGCAGCTGACGGTAACTTAACTCCTGCCTCTCATCGTCTTCCCGCAGCTGCTGGCGACGGCGGGCCTTTCTCACCTGCCGGCGGTGCAGCCATGCGGTATTCGGCTCACGGTCTTCAGCCTCCTCCCGGCGCTGCTGACGACGGCGTGCCTCCCTGACCTGCCGACGGCGCTGCTGCGCCGCACTCTGCTCCTGCTCCTCCTCATACTCCGTGGGATGATGTTTTCTGCGGTCCTTCATCCAGTTCCGACGGGTATTGGTGCGCCGGGCAGGAAAATGATATTCCTTCAGAAACCGTCTTATCCCCCATATGACAAGCACTGTTGCGGCCAGAATACCTGCCCACATCAACACCTTTATGACATCTATGAACACGAAGACCGGCGCTTTATCCCCGTCGGCAGTCTCCTCCTCTCCGGAGAGGCCGCCCGAAAAGCTGTACCCCTGGTCCTGGGAGGCTGCCAGATCCACGGACGCGCTGCCCAGTTCCACTCCCTGGTAACTGTAATGAATGACCGCCGCCTGCCCTTCATGTTCCGTATCATAACTGATCGTGGATGTCACATCCGCAAAATCCACCGTCCGGGGCAGTACAATACAAGCCTCCCGGTTTAAAGACAGCAGCGGCCTGGAACTGCCGAATATATCATGCTCCCCATAGAAAAAGCCCGTGTTTCCAATATCATATTTCGTCTCCACCTGAGAGACATTGACTTTGGCAAAATTTCCAAAGCCATAATTAAACAGCGCTATGGTATCCTCATAGTGCGCCGGGGACTCGTCCCTGAGTACCACGCAGATCAGCTTCAGGCCGTCCCTCTCCGCACAGGATACCACGCTGTAACGCGCCGCATTGGTATAGCCGGTCTTAACCCCTACCAGGTCATCATAGCCATAGAACCTGCCTGGCAGTAATTCTATCTTGGAATTCTCCAGCTTTTCATAGGGCATATGGTCATTGGGCAGGATGTGGAGCCGGGGCGTCAGGGAAATCCTGCACAACAGTTCGTTGGCAAAAAAAGCCCTGCCGATCATGGCGAGATCGTAGGCTGAGGTATAATGGTTTTCATCCGGCAAACCGTTGGGATTGACAAAATGAGAATCCACACATCCCAGTTCCGCCGCCCTATTGTTCATAATCTCCGCAAAATCCTGCCAGCCGGTACCAGTGATATGCTCCGCCACCGCAAATGATACCTCGTTGGCAGAACGGATCAGAATGGCATTCAGGCAGTCCTCCATGGTAAGCTGCTGTCCCACATCCATTGCTATATGGTTGCTGTCTGAGGGAGTGTCATAGATGGCATCCCTGGAAAAAGTGACCCACTCGTCCAGAGAACACTGCTCCGACGCAATCAGGGTGGTGAGAATCTTGGTGGTACTGGCAGGGTATTGCCGGGCGTGTATATTTTTGGCGTAGAGAATGGTACCGGTCTCCGCCTCCATCAAAATGGCCGATCCTGCCGTGACCACAGGGCCTGTGGGCCAGCCCGGAATTTGATTGCTCTCCACAGTCATACCCTGCTGGGCCTGAATGCGTTCCTCTACGGTCTCCGCAGAGGCTGATGCCCCGCAGCACAGCAAAGCCAAACCGGCCAGCCAGGCGCAGACGCGACGTCCCCTGTCCCCCGGAACCAATGCCGCTAACAATCTCTTCATGAAATATGTCCTTTCAGGCGGGCAGCCTTGTCCGATGCCTTTTCAGATGGCTTTCGGGAGTGGTTGTGCAGCTTGCGGGCATGGTCACGGCGCTCGGTGAGCTTTTCCACATCCTCCGGAGAGATAAAGCGGCTGGTCTTTACCACATATACCTGCCCGTCCTCCGTCTTATGAATCCGGGCCTTACATTTCAGATAACCGTGCTTCTCACAGAATGCCACACAATAATAGTGACGCCCGTTGGGGGTAAACCATTTCACTTTTTTGCGCAGGTTCCGCCGGCACAGATAACATTTGCTGGAGCTTACCTCCCGGTCTGCAAGCGCCGCCGTCTTGTCCGGGAAAATGCGTGAGATATACTTAAAGTAAGTGTCAAACTGTACCTTAACCTCCTCCTCCCGACAGGATGGAGGATTAAAAACATCATAAGATACGTTTTTCAGCACCTCCAGGTCCCGGATCGCCGCCAGCACCTTTGCCGTGTAATAGGCATCACTAAAAGCCCTGTGAAAGGGGATGTCCTTCTCGATCTCCAGATAATCCACCGCCCATTCCAGCGCCCGCCTGCTCTTGCGGTCCTCATAGGCGATGCTGAACAGCTTCTGCACGTCCAAAAAGGCTATGGGCCCCCTGGATAAGGGCTCCATGCCGTAGTAACGCAGATTGCGCTGCAACTCCGTCAGGTCCAGAGGCCCCCAGGTGCAGAAGATATAATCCTCCCCGCACCAGCGCAGAAAGTCCTCTACCACCTGGGTAAAGGGCTTCCCCCGCTCCAACTCCTCCATACGCATATGGATCAGCTTGCTGGTAATCCTGTGCATCCGGTGATACACAGTGGGCCGGATCAGCTGACTGAATTCACTGACCATGATCCGCTCATGATTTAATTTTATGGCACCGATCTCAATGATCTCAAAGGGCAGTGTGGCCACTTCCGGCTCCTGCCCGGTGCTGCTTTGATTCCATTCCAGATCCAGAATAATATAATTCACCGTTTTCTCCCGAAATCGACTGCAGACATTTATACTGGCAAACGCTGAGATTTTTCCCTCCCTGCACGGCACATGCTGCATAATCGGACTACCTGTGCCGTGCAGGGAAGAAAATCCAGCCGTTTGTGCGTATATAGGTTTTGATGTACTTTACTCATTATACCAGAATTTTCATGCGCTTCGGCGCACATCCTGTCCAGAAGAGCATTTTGCTCATTATAACACATCTTTATCGATTCGGAAAGAGCCAGTTATACTAACGAAGGCTAAGATTTTCCCTCCTTATTCAACGGTGATATCCCCGCTTCCTGTGATAAGGCTTACCCCACAGGCACCGCTGCCGTAAGAAGTGTTGTAGGTACGGCCGGAGACTTCGTACCCCCGTATATTCATGTCGCCGCTTCCGGTGCGGGATACGATGGATGCCCCCTCCAGCTGCCCCAAATGCAGACTGATCTCACCGCTTCCGGCAGCCATACGGATCTTCCTTGCCCTTGGGCCTGCCTCCAGGTCAATGTCGCCGCTGCCGGTCTTAACATCAAAGGCTTCCATATCCGCCTGCAGTCCCACTTCCCCGCTGCCCGCCTCCGCATTCAGTTCCCTGCCCCTGATATTCCCGGCGTCAATGTTGCCGCTGCCGGCGCGCAGATCAACCCTGTCACATACAACGTCCTCCAGCCCCTGCTCCCCGCTGATAGTCTGCACCTTCAGCCTTCCGGCCTCCAGCCTCTCCGCAGCAACATCGCCGCTGGAAGTGTGCAGACGAACCCTTGCAGCCGATATCTCCCGTACCCCCAGGTCTCCGCTGGCGGTTTGGATTTCAATCTCCGTATTCTCATCCAACTGCATGGCAATACCGGATACCTCCGCATCGCCGCTCTGGGTCTTACCGATAAATTTTTTGCAGGCCACCTCCTCGACCCGCAGGTCCCCG
>CAMWSA010000094.1 GCA_947176785.1 uncultured Lachnospiraceae bacterium | reverse complement strand
GGAGGATGCTCCCCGATGCGCTGGACGTACCGGCGGCGCTGGGAAGCGAGACTGCGCTGAATATCCTGGCGGAGAGCGGTGCCATGGACTATGAGGGGTACGGGGAAAATATGAACCGGCTCAGGGAGAGTCTGGAACAGGAGGATTCCACGCTCTGGACGGCAAGCCTGTATGCAAACTGGCTGAACACTCTTCGGCCCCTGCTGGAGGTCAAAGGGGAGGGATATCCCGTGTTCATGCAGAGCGAGGAGTGGCGCAGGAAGGACTTGGAATGCTTTGCAGGCAGCTTTACGGAGTTGAAACATGATACGATCCTTTACTCCAAACAGGTGATCGCGGAGATGGGCGGTGGCTATGAGGAAGAGCCGGATTACAGGGGCTACGTGGAGCCCGAACCCCTGGTATACGCCAGATTTGCCAGGTTGGCTGATCTGACTGCCCTGGGGCTTGAGAAATACGGAATGCTGAACCCGGATGATCAGGAAAATTTGTCACGCCTGTCCCGGATGGCGGATCAGTTGTTGGTGATCTCCCAAAAAGAACTGCAGGAGGAAAACCTGACCGAGGAAGAGTACGAGTTTATCGAATGCTATGGCGGCTATATCGAACATTTCTGGTATGACGCCATAAAGGGAGAAAGCGACACCGAAGGAATATCCAGCCAGGAATTTCCGGCGGCAGTGGTGGTGGATATTGCCACCGACCCCAACGGGGTAGTGCTGGAGGCGGCAACGGGCAATCCGTCCGTAATTTTTGTGGTGGTAAAGGTAGACGGCAAGCTGAAAATCGCCAAGGGCAGCGTATATGACTTTTATCAGTTTGCATGGCCTATGGAGGACCGGCTGACGGACTCCAGGTGGCGTCAAATGATGGGCCTGCAGGCCGACGAGGAAGGCAACTATCACTTTGAGAAGGTTATCTCAAAGCCGGGGTGGACCGACAGTTACCGATACAGATATGAGTGGGAATAAAAGAATATGAAAAAAGCATTTTATGCGATGATGGTGCTGGCAGCTGCCGGCGCCATTATCTGTTTTGTGGGGAGGAGCCTGGCCTTCCTGCCTCCCTGGGTAGAATGGGAGAGCGGAACATACTACAGCCACTGCGGGGAGTATGAAATATCTCTGGATAAAAAGACGGTGAGGGTCCTGCGGGACCACGTATGTATATGGACTTCGCCGGAGGGGGTAAAGGTCCAGCAGGCATTGTCCTGCGATATCGACAATGATTCCCGGGACGAACTGATACTGCTCTGTTGGAAAAAAGGGCGGTATGGCCGTCACAGGCCCTTCTGGGTAGAGGAGGATGAGGAAGAGTGGTCCCAGCATATTTTTGTCTATGCGTATGGGGAGGGGGAAGTCCGGCCCAGGTGGATGTCCTCCTACATCGGGCAGGATGTGGCGAATATGGCCGCAGGCAGCAGAGAGGACAGGATGCCGGGGCAGACAGAACAGTTCAATCACCTGTGGCTGACCGACCCGGAGGGCAAGATCAGCTGCTGGACCTGGGACTTCTGGGGATTCACCCGGGAAGAGACAGAGGTTTCCTTTGTGGTTTTCGGGGACAACCTGATCCATGAGCCGATCTACAGATACGGACTGAACCAGGAAGGGTCCTTTGGCTTTTTGTACGAAAATATCCGGGATGTGATTGCCCAAAGCGACGTGGCGGTGATCAATCAGGAAACGCCCTTTACAGACAATCCCGCCCTGTATGGCGGCTATCCCAGATTCGGCACCCCCGTCCAGGTGGGGCAGGCGCTGGCGGACGTCGGATTTGATGTGGTGACATGCGCCACCAATCATATCCTTGACCGGGGGGCGGCGGGTGTAGAATATACCAGGGCGTTTTTGGAGGATCAGGGCGTAATCTGCCTTGGAATACAGGCAGGGGAGGAGAAAGACGACACGCCCTGTACGGTCATAAAAAGGAACGGCATCCGTGTGGCGATGTTGAATTATACTTTTGGCACAAACGGGATACAGCCGCCCCGGGAGCATCCCTGTATGGTCCACCTGCTCGAGGATGAGGAGAAGGTCCGGGGGGATATAGAAAAAGCCGGGGCGGAGGCGGATTTTGTGATTGTCTTCGCCCACTGGGGCACGGAATATGCGGAGCAGGCGGATGAGTACCAGAAAAAATGGGCACAGCTGTTTCTGGAAAGCGGAGTGGATGTGGTGGTGGGCACCCATCCCCATGTCCTCCAGCCCTGTGAGGTACTCAGGGATGAACAGGGGCA
The DNA here is from genome assembly GCA_947176785.1 of uncultured Lachnospiraceae bacterium. Taxonomy (GTDB): domain Bacteria; phylum Bacillota; class Clostridia; order Lachnospirales; family Lachnospiraceae; genus Acetatifactor. The sequence goes on along the minus strand of CAMWSA010000094.1, from coordinate 8,794 downwards.
TGAGATGCTGGTCTACTACTCCATCGGAAATTTCGTCAGCGCCCAGAGGGAGGAGACCTGCGTGAAGGGAGGCATGGCAGAGTTCACAATCTCCCTCACGGACAGGGGCTATAGGGTTACGGAATTCGGGCTGCAGCCCCTGACCATCACCCGGCGGGAGGGCGGCAGGTATACGGTGGATTTTGAGTAGGCTCGCCGGGTTTCCTGCCAGTTGATTTTGTGTCTTGAAGTATAGGGGCGTTCCATTGTATAAATGGCTTTTCAGCCCTATAATAGGATTGTAAACCACATAATAAATTTCTGCTTTCGATCCTGCATAAGCTATATATGGAAGCTATTGCAGGACCGGAAATACAATTTCTTATGTCGTTGTCTATACTTATCGGAACTTGCCCTTCAAGGCTCTGAGGTAAGGCGGATTCCGCGGGCCGCGTTCGATTACGGGGCCTGCGCCGTATGGGAATTGGAAAAGCTTATTTATTGCCATTAAGAGAGGACGGGAAGGAACAGAATGGATACTATTAATCTGGCGGACAATATAGCCCGCCTGCGGCGGAGGCGGCAGATTACCCAGGAGGAACTGGCGGATTATCTGGGCGTGACCAAGGCGGCGGTCTCCAAGTGGGAAAACAGGCAGACCATGCCGGATATCCTGCTGCTGCCCCAGCTGGCCGGTTTTTTTGATGTGACCATAGACGAACTGGTGGGGTATGAGGCATGGCTGTCCGGGGAGCAGATCCGGCGCCTCTACAGGGAACTGTGTGAGGATTTCGCCAGTCAGCCCTTTTCCAGGGTGTTGGAGAGAGTGGGCTCTCTGGTGCGCCGATACTATTCCTGCTATCCGTTTCTGGTACAGATCTGCACGCTGTATTTAAACCACTTCATGCTGTCGGAGGACGGGGAGGAAAGAGAGAGAATACTGGGAGAGGCGGAGGCGCTGTGTGACCGGGTTCTGCAAAACAGCAAGGATGTGGGAGTATGCACAGAGGCGGCGTCCTTGAAGGCCATACTGAATTTGCGGCAGGGCCATGCCCGGAAAGCCATAGAGACGCTGGAACCCATTCTGCAGGGCAGGCATATCCAGGGACAGAGCGGGGCAGTGCTGGTGCAGGCATACTGCATGGCGGGTGAGCATGAAAAGGCCAAAACCCATGCCCAGATCCAGCAGTATATGGATTTGCTGGGGCTGGTGGGGGATGCCATTTCGCTCTTGTCTCTGTATGAAACGGAGCCCGGGAGGAGCCGGGAAATCATGGGCCGTGCGCAGAAGGTGATACAGGCATTCGGGCTGGAGGAACTGCATCCCAATCTTGCGGCGCAGTATTATTACCAGGCGGCTTTGGCACAGGCTTTTGCCGGTGGGAAAGAAGGGGCGCTGGAAATGCTGAAGGGTTTTGAACGATGTGTAGGCATGCTTCTGGCCCAGGAGGAAATCCTGCTCCACGGGGACAGGTATTTTGACCGGCTGGAGGAATGGATCGGGCAGTTGTCTCTGGGCAGCATGGCACCGCGAGACAGGACTTTTATCGGGCAAAGCGTACGGCAGGCGCTGGATCATCCGGCCTTTGAACCGCTGAAGGAACTGACGGCATTTCAGGAGATGTATCGCCGCCTGTCGGGAGATTGATACTTTCGGATGCCGCCTGACACAACCACGCAGCCGGAGCTTGGGCCGGATCAAGCTCTCCTGGCGCGGGAAAAAAGAAAGCTTATAAGGGATATCACGGGCGCAGCCGGCGATATCCACAGGGAGGTAAATATGCTTACGATAGAACATCTGACGAAGCACTATAAGGGCAGTGAAAAGGGGATTACGGATCTGAGCCTGCACATCAGGCCGGGGGATATCTTTGCCTTTATCGGGCACAATGGGGCGGGCAAGACCACCACGCTGAAATGCATCGCCGGAATCCTGGGATTTGACACCGGGACCATTCGGGTTGGCGGCCGGGACATTTTAGAGGATTCCATGGGATGTAAGCAAATGCTTGCCTATATTCCGGATAACCCGGATGTATATGAATATCTGACAGGCATCCAGTATCTGAATTTTATCGCCGACATATTCCGGGTTCCGGCGGATCTGCGCAGAGAGCGCATTGGAAAATATGGGGATGCCTTTGAAATTACCCCGTCCCTGGGGGATTTGGTCTCCACTTATTCCCATGGTATGAAGCAGAAGCTGGCGATTATCTCCGCATTGGTACATCGTCCCAGATTGTTGCTTCTGGACGAGCCATTTGTGGGGCTGGATCCCAAAGCCTCCGTGATCCTGAAGGATATCATGCGCAGCTTCTGCGGGGATGGGGGTGCCATCTTTTTTTCCACCCATGTGCTGGATGTGGCGGAGCGGTTGTGCAACAAGGTGGCGATTATCAAAGACGGGACACTGGTTACTTCCGGCGATATGGAGAAGGTATTGGGGGAGGGAGAGTCTCTGGAGTCTATTTTTATGGAAGTGACAGGGCAGCGGGACTGTATATCCCGGGAAATCCTGTGACATATGGAATGCGGAGGGTATGACGATGGGTGTGCTGACACAGATAAGGCTTCTTGCAAAGCTGGAGTTATGTAATATGTTTGGTCTCAATGTGCTGCGGTTTTCCCGGGACGGGAAAGCGAAGAAAAGGGCCGGGGGCATGCTGGCGGTGGTGGCGGTGTTGTCTGTCCTGCTTGTCTTCTACACGGGAGGTCTTTCCTACGGTCTGGTCTGGATGGGATTGGCGGCGGCGATCCCGGCCTATCTCACCGCTGTGGCAAGCCTGCTTATTTTTTTCTTTGGCCTGCTCAAGGCGGGGAGCGCAATCTATAGAAGGGACGGGTTTGAGATCCTCTGTTCCCTGCCGCTGTCTCAGGCCGCAGTGATCTGGGGCCGGTTTGTCCGCATGTATGTGGAGAACCTGCTGGTCACGCTGGCGGTGCTGTTGCCGGGGCTTGGCGTATACGCCTGGGCTGTCCGGCCCGGCCTGCCTTTTTATCTGGCGGCACTTATGGCAATATGGGCTGTGCCCCTTCTGCCCATGGCCGGAGCTGCCCTGGTGGGTGCGCTGGTCACGGGGATTTCCTCCAGAATGCGGCATAAAAGCCTGGCGGTATCCGTCCTGTCCGTGGCCGCCGTGCTGGCAATCCTGTATGGAGTCTCACGGCTTTCCGCCATGGACGGGAGTGTGGAACCGGACATGCTCCGGAAATTATCGGATTCCATATTCAGGGGATTGGAAAAAGTATATCCTCCGGCGGTCTGGCTGGGCATGGCGCTGGTCAGGGGCGACTGGGCGCGGAGCCTGGGGTGCGCCATGCTTTCCCTGGCGGTCTTTTCCCTGGTGGCGGCGGGTATCTCCTGTAGCTTTCACAGAATCGTCAGGCACCTTTATGGCAGTCTGGCCCGGCATGACTATGAGATGGGCGATTTGAAGGAGGGCTCCGTGCTGGGGGCATTGTGCGGACGGGAGTTCAAGCGGTATTTTGCCTCATCCGTGTATGTGACCAACACGATCATAGGGCCGGTTATGGGCTGCATTCTATCCGGCGCACTGCTTTTTGTGGATCTGGATTCTGTCACAGGGCAGCTGCCATTGCCGGTGAAGGTGTGTTCTCTGGCTCCCTTTGTGCTGGCGGGCGTCATGTGTATGATGCCCACCACCTCCGCCTCCGTCTCCATGGAGGGGAAATACTGGTGGATCGTTAAGAGTCTGCCCCTCTCAGCCAAGTCCGTCCTGGATGCCAAGCTTCTGATGAATCTGTTTTTGATTTTGCCGTTTTACCTTCTGGCGGAGGTGCTGCTGCTTTTGGCGCTGAAGCCCGGGGGCCTGGAACTGTTATGGCTTTTGCTGGTCCCTGCGGTCCTTATATTGTTTTCCTGCGTATATGGCCTGGCGGTCAATCTGCGTTTTCCTGTGATGGATTGGGAGAGCGAGGTAAGCGTGGTCAAGCAGAGTGTCTCGGCCCTGCTGGGGGGGATGGGCGTATTTCTGCTGAGTTTTCTGTGTGCGGCGGCATTGCTTATAGTGCCGGAGGGGTATACGGATATTTTCAGGGCGGCGCTCTGTGGCGCGCTGCTGTTGGCTGCGGCCCTTTTATACGCGCGAGTGATTAAAATTTCCTTCCTGAACGTCACATGATGCCCGATTTTACAGCGGGGCGTGCAGGAATTGGGGAATCTTAGCGCTCGTTGGTATATATCGCCGGTACTGCCACAAAACAAATTTGCAGAAAATTGTGTAACAGGACATACTGTTGTCGTGTTTCTCCTGCTAAAATTGTATTAAACGAAATAACAAATTTCTGCTTTCGGCCTTGCAAAAGCCATATACAAGTCACCTGTTGTCCGGTTATGCGACATGTGACGTGCAGGAATGGAAGATCTCGTTTTTGTCAGTATAGAAATCATGACGAGGAGGAGAAGAAACATGATAGACACCAGATGCGGACTCAGATGTGAAAGCTGTTCCTACAGGGAGGCGTGCAGCTGCGGGGGGTGTATTGCCACCAATGGCCGCCCTTTCTACGGGGAATGTTCCGTGGCGGCATGCTGCCAGGAAAAGGGATATGAACACTGTGGGGAATGTCCGGAGCTTCCCTGCCGGATGCTCTCCGAATATTCCAGTGATCCCGAGCACGGCGATAACCCGCCGGGGGCCAGGATCGAACAGTGCAAAAAATGGGCGGGAAAATAACTCCATTTTCTGCCGGGCAGAGGAAGGGGCGACCAGCGGGCATCCATAGGAATCGGTTCGCCGGTTTTTCCGATATACGCAACCAATGGTTGAGAAAAACACGAAGGCCGGGTGCTTGCATCCGGCCCTTTTTCTGTTTATCATGGAGACATACCGGTAAAGCGAGAGCGCGCGAACAGCATATCTTCAAAAAGTACACAGATCGATGTCTGAAATTCTAATCGGTCGTAAGTAGAAGCAGGAGGAGTATATGAATACCATAGGACAGACAATCAGGCAACTGCGCAGGGCCAGGGGCGTGACCCAGGAGGAACTGGCGGGGGCGTTGAACGTGACCTACCAGGCGGTATCCAAGTGGGAGAACGAGACGGCTCAGCCGGATATCATGATGATGCCGGCACTGGCGGCATATTTTGGAGTGACAATCGACGAACTTTTCGGTTACAAGCTGGACGTGATGACCAACAGGGAACGGCTGATCCGCCATATGGACAAAAACCGGATTCTGGTCAGGGGGGATGTGACACTGAAGCACGGCGGAGAGAGCAGCTACTATATCAACACGGAGAATTTTTCTACTAACGCCCAACTGGCCCGGATCGGGGAGGTCTTTGCCGACTGTATCAGGGAGAACCACCTGGAGTTTGACGTGCTGGTGGGACTGGCTTACCACGGGATCGCCTTTGCCGTGGCGGCGGCCACGGCCCTGCATAGCAAGTACGGCAAGACCTGCAGCTACTGCTACGACAGGCGGGTGGCGGACAGCCGGGGGCGGATGCTCTGCGGCCACACCCTGCGGGACGGTGAGCGGGTGGTGATCGTGGATGATGTGATGACTTCCGGCGCTTCCATGGAAGAGCGGGTGGAACAGCTGCGCCGCCAGGCGGACATTCGGGTGGCGGCGGTGATTGTCATTGTGAACCGCAGAAACCAGATGCCTCCAGGCACGCCTTCTGGCGAGGAGCGGATGCTGGAAAAATACGGTGCCAGGGTATATTCCCTGATCACGGACGAGGATATTGAAGCCGCACTGCGGGAGCGGATCGTGTAGGACGGAAACAGATGATTTAATTCAGGTGGAAACCTCGCAGTGTCAACTGCGGGGTTTTTATATGGCTGATAAGAGGTAAAACGGTTCTGCGGCTGACACACCCCATGCTTATGTTGAACCGGCTGTTTGCTGACTTGTATGTCTTCTCGCTTTGCCCTGATGAGGAGGTCTGGACAAAGTGCTATTCGGTCAGGCAGTGGCTTGCAATTTCGGAAAATTATAAAATAATATATTTGATAGAATGTGTTGACATATTTAAAAAGATAAGATATAATTACAAATATAGAAATTGTAGCATCTAAAAACAACGCTTGGCATATATGGTTTTCATATATATGTTATATAGTATCAGGACAGATAATAAAATATACAAATATATATTAAAAAAGAAAGATAGAAAACATAGAGAGGCTTTCACAGGAGGTACAATATGGGGAAAAAGAGACTTATCTTACTATCCACAATGTTGGCGGTTTTTATTGCAACAGGCATAACCGCGTTAGCTGCCAATTGCCCTGCTTGCGAGGCAAGTCATGTGGAGGCTGTATGTAAAACATATGGCGAGCATTTATGGCATAATACCGCATCTCACACGGTAGATTATTCTGAAGGCGGCGTTTTGAAGCATGAAACGTGTACGATCCGCTATTCTGAGGATAAGGTAACATGGGTATGCCCCAATGGACACGGAACGGTCATGACGCAATACCATTACAAAGAAATACATTCCAGCAGTCGGTGTAACAGCTTAGACTATTATCACTAACCAAAGCCAGGCCCTCTATGTTTTTTATATAAGGAAACGCAATTTTGCGTTTCCTTATATAATATATAGAAGTTATAAGGAGAGGAAACCTCAACATGAAAAAAAATATTACTATTTTGACATCAATTTTAATGCTGATGTCATTACCCGGCTGCGGACAGCCGACAAATATGCCGTCTCAGCCGGAGGAGGCGGCACAGTGGGGGATGGAAGGGTTTGCCGTATCGGAAAAGCTGGAAGAGAAACAGAGCTTTTGGGCCGGACAGTACCTGCCTTGGAAACATGGGAGTGGAGACATTGAGACAGAAGAGTTGATTTACTTGGACATGGGTGTGTGTGGGGAATTGTTCTGGTATTTCGGCACGCTGCCGGTAGCGGGAGGGATGCGCGTTCCGGGAACTGAAAGAGAATATGTAATAGAAATCTATGACTCGTCTGACAGGGAATCCGTGGTCAGAGGTTTCTCGCCGGGCGAGTTGGGGGTAGAGGGGGAATCGGGATATCTGGCGGATATGGATATGCTGGACGAAGGGCATTACATATTTCGGTGGGTGGATTATAGACAGGACGAAGGAGGCATGTACAGCCAGACAGCGGACAAAATGCTTTATACAGATTTCGCAGGAGAATGCCGGACTGTGGAACTTTGGGATATATATATGGAAAAGGGAATTGTGCGGGAGGAGTTTACGGAGCTTCCCTTGCTGCAATCTGTCAGCTGGCGCTGTGACGGAAGGGGTAATATTTGTGTGATGTATGGGGATTCCGGGTTATGCCTGTTTGACAAAAATGGGGAAACCTTGATGGAATATGAACCCAAGCAGGGGCGGCAGATGGTGGAGCCCCTGCGCACCCCGGATGGAGAATTGATTCTTCCTGTCTATGACGAGGCAAAAAAGTGCTATGAATTTCTATGGGTGGACACAGAAGGGAAGACTCTTCGGCCTTTGGCCCAGATGAAGGCATCCACTCCCTTTATTATTCAAATATATGGCATGCTGGGGGATGATATTTATTACAGGTCACAGGAGGGAACGGAAGAGGGGATTGTAAAATGGAACACTGCCAGCGGCAAAAAGGTACAGGTGTTTGGATTCCAGACGGCGGGGATAGACCGGGATTACAGAACCATGCTGGCATTGCGGGAGGGGAAGTCCCCTGTCCTGCGATTGACAAAATTTAAAGAGGGAAAGCCAAAAGAATGGATTGCCGTATTGGAGGAGCAGAAACCGGCGGCCGATGGCGTGATCAGGGTGGCTGACCTCACCGGTTCCGATGTATCCGGAGAAAGGGTGGCGCAGTGCGCCGTATCAGCCTCGTTGGAAAATCCCAATTTTACATATGAATATGAAGATGTATCCGCTTCGGAGGCCCGGGACCGGATTATGGCCCAGCTTTCCCAGGGGAAAGGCCCGGAACTGATGTTTGTGCCGCTGGAGGATTTCTATCTTCTGGAGGAAAAGGAGATGCTGTTGGACATAGGGGGGTTGATCTCCCGGAAGCTGCGGGAGGAGCTTCTGCCTGGGGTTTTGGAAATAGGAGTTGTTGATGAAAGGCTTCTGGGAGTGCCCGTGGCGGTCCGCGCCAAAACGTTGGCGGTGTCAGGGGGCACGTGGACAGAAGATACCTGGGGGCTGGAGGATGTAATCAGTCTTATGGAAGAGAAAAAGCTGACAGGCGCACTCCGCTCGCCCTATGTGATGAATGACTACCTGCCGCCGTCGCTTACGGTGCTGGAGCTTATTAATTACAGCCTGGCGGATTCCTTTCTGATTGACTGGGAGAACAGGAAAAGCCATTTTGATGATGAACGCTTTATCCGTCTGCTGGAACTCACCGGCACAGATATGAGCAGCGTTTCTGCCGGGACAGATACCTGGCTGGACGGGGAAAAAAATATTGTATGGGGATATTTCACGATGGAATCCAGCTTTCTTGATTTCTTCGCGCACATGGAGGAGGAAGATGGCCGGATTGTAGGATATCCGACAGAAGGCGCTTGCGGGAGTTATTTAGTGGCGGAAGGCGGCGTGCTGGTGGTGAATGCCAATATTGCGCAAACGGAGGCGGCGCTTTGTTTTCTGGAGATCTTGCTGGGAGAAGAATTGCAGTCAAAAAAGAACGGTTTGTGCCTGAGTATACGCAGACTTTCTCCGGAGGACTATATTGTAAAAGATGAATCTGGCCGGCTCTTATTTATGGGAGGCATAAATGCGCCGGAAGTGCCAGTGTTTCAGGATGGTACCACCTCTCTTCACCGTGCTGCAGGTTTGTTGGAGAACTGCAGGGCAGCGCCGACCG
>CAMWSA010000093.1 GCA_947176785.1 uncultured Lachnospiraceae bacterium | reverse complement strand
ACACAACAATGTGTCGGAAATGACAGGCAGGCCCTATACGGTGACGGCGGACGAGTATCTGAGGGACGGACAGGTGCTGACACTGGCGGATATACGCTTCCAAGTTATCGCCACGCCGGGGCATACCATCGGCAGCTGTTGTTACTATTTTCCCGAGGCGGGTTTTCTGATCAGCGGGGATACCCTGTTTGCGGAGTCCGTGGGCAGGACAGATTTCCCCACCGGCAGCATGAGCAGCATTGTGCGCTCCATCAAGGAAAAGCTCTATTTGCTTCCGGGTGAGACTAAGGTCTATCCGGGGCACGGAGACAGTACCACCATTGAACATGAGATGCAGTATAATCCTTTTACGGCGTAGTGTATGACATGCAGGAATTGGATAACACCGGCAATCATTAGTATAATAATTATAGGCAAGTGTGAAACTCTCTCCGTAAGTGACATGGCTGGTCAATAATACAAAAACGGGCTTGGAAGTAAATTTGTTTCATGCAGCGGTAAGTCGCCCCTATTTTGTATACATTGCCCGTCCACTGTTCCCGGAAAGGGAGCTTTGCAATCGCCTATATAATAATTATCACGCAAGGAGATACAGATGCTGGCAGTCAGGCTGAATCGGGAAAATTATGAATATGATATCCAGGCGCTGTTGAAGTCCTTTTATCCGAAAGAGCCGCTGCGGATTATCACGCCTGCCAGCCGGGATCAGGAGATCCGTGAGGGCGAGCGGGAGTGGAGCGTCTGGATTGAGGAACCCACGGTCAAAATGTGGCTGGCGGAAAGAGAAGTGGAGTGGCGGCACGAAGAAAAAGAGGGAGCTTTCAAGGATTGCTTTAAACGTTTTTTTTATCGCAGCCTGGCGGATATCACAGGCCGGGAACTGCCCTGGGGCAATCTGACGGGCATCCGTCCTACCAAGCTGGCCTATGCCATGCTGGAGGAAGGGAAATCGGATCAGGAGATCATAGCAGAACTTAAGCGCACCCATTATGTGAGCCGGGAAAAATGCGAATTGAGCATTGAGATTGCCCGCCGGGAGAGGGAGCTTTTGTCAGGGATTCATTATCAGGGGGGATACAGCCTGTACATCGGGATTCCGTTTTGTCCCAGCACCTGTCTGTACTGCTCCTTTACTTCCTATCCCATAGCGGCCCATCGGCAGCGTGTGGATCAGTACATAGACTGTGTGATCCGGGAGATGGAGTATGTGTCCCGGTGTTACGGGGACAGGGTTCTGGATACCGTCTACATCGGCGGCGGAACCCCCACCACACTGGAGCCGGAACAGCTGCACCGGCTGCTTTCCGGCCTGAAAGCCCGGTTTGATTTCTCCACGGTACAGGAGTTTACCGTGGAGGCGGGCCGGGCGGACAGTATAACCCGGGAGAAGCTGGAAGTACTGCATCGCCATGGGGTGGGCCGTATTTCCGTGAATCCCCAGACCATGAAGCAGGAGACTCTGGATATCATCGGGCGCAAGGCCAATGTAGCGCAGGTGCTGGAGGCTTACCGGCTGGCAAGGGAAGTGGGGTTTGACAATATCAATATGGATCTGATCCTGGGCCTTCCGGGGGAGACAGAAAGCGATGTGCAGCGGACCATAGACCAGGTGACCGGCCTGGCCCCGGACAGCCTGACGGTGCATTCCCTGGCGATCAAGCGGGCTTCCCGGTTAAGCCAGTGGACGGCAGAGCATGGCATAGAGACGCTGCGCAACACGGATGAGACCATGGGGATTGCGGCGGCGGGGGCAAAAGCGCTGGACATGCATCCCTATTACCTATACCGGCAGAAGAATATGTCAGGGAATTTTGAGAATGTGGGCTATGCCCGGGAGGGCAAGTATGGGTTGTACAATATTCTGATCATGGAGGAGAAACAGACCATTGTGGCGCTGGGTGCCGGCTCCATCACGAAAAGGGTATATCCTGACGGGCGTATTGAGCGTTGCGAGAATGTGAAGGAGGTAACTCTCTATATAGAAAAAATTGACGAAATGATCCGGCGAAAGAGGGTATTGTTAGAGGGAATGTAAAGGCTTCTATAAGTAAACAACTTAACAAATTTTTGCTTTCGGCCTTGCAAAAGCCATATACGGAAGCTTTCACAAGGCATAAAACGGAATTATTAATTTATTTTACTATAGCTGCCCGGAATGGGAGTTTCACAATCGCCCATAACATAAACGATGGGAGAAGGAGAAAGATATGGCATTGAATAAGAAGCCGGTACACGGCATGAAAGATATTTTACCGGAGGAGATGCAGCTTCGGGACTATGTGCAGAGCGTGATTAAGGACACCTACCGCAAGTTTGGGTTTACGGCCATTGAGACGCCCTGTATGGAGAGTATTTCCAATCTGACCAGCAAGCAGGGCGGCGACAATGAAAAGCTGATCTTTAAGGTGCTGAAGCGAGGAGAGAAGCTGAATGTGGCCCAGGCGGCCACGGAGGAAGAGGTGGTGGACTTTGGTATGCGCTATGATCTTACGGTACCGCTGGTGCGGTACTATTCCAACAATTCCGCAAATCTGCCCTCACCTTTTAAGGCTTTGCAGATCGGCAGTGTGTGGCGGGCGGACAAGCCCCAGAAAGGGCGCTACCGCCAGTTTACGCAGTGCGATATTGATATTTTTGGGGAGGCCAGCAACCTGGCGGAGATCGAACTGATTCTGGCCACTACCACCACCCTGGGAAAGCTGGGCTTTGAGGGCTTTGAAATCCGCATCAATGACAGGCAGATTCTGAAAGCCATGGCGGCTTACAGCGGTTTTGCGGAGGATGCTTACGACAGTGTGTTTATTACTCTGGACAAGATGGATAAGATCGGTCTTGAGGGCGTGGAGGCGGAACTGCTGGAGAAAGGCTTTGACAAGCCCTGTGTGGACAGATATCTGAAGCTGTATCAGGAACTGGGACAGCAGGAAAACGGTGTGGCTTATCTGGCCCAGACCCTGCAGGGGGTGCTGGAGCCGGCGGTGGCCCAGGGCCTGCAGGAGATTATTGACAGTGTCAGCGCTACCAAAGCGGCGGACTTTAAGATGGTGTTTGACGCCACGCTGGTGCGGGGAATGTCCTATTATACAGGGACGATTTTTGAGATTGCCATGCCCCAGTTTGGCGCGGCCTGCGGTGGAGGCGGCAGATATGACAAGATGGTGGGCAAATTCACGGGGCAGAATGTTCCGGCCTGTGGTTTTTCCATCGGGTTTGAGCGGATTATCATGCTGTTGATGGAGAACGGTTTCCAGATACCCCAGCCGCCGAAGAAAGTAGCCTATCTGATCGAGAAGGGCGTGGGCGGGCAGGCCCTGTGCGAGATTATTGCCAAAGCCCAGGAGGCCCGGCAGGACGGCAGCCAGGTGCTGGTGGCCCGCATGAACAAGAACAAGAAATTCCAGAAGGAGCAGCTGACGGCGGAGGGGTATCAGGAGTTTGTGGAGTTTTACAAAGAGGCGCTGAAGAATTGAATACCGGACAAGGTAAATTATATTCCTTTGACCCATATACCAGTATGGATGTATATAATGCAGTTTTATACCAACATATAGCGGAGGTAGAGGATTTTGTTGCATATTACAGGAGAGGATAAATTCGAAAAAAGGGTAAAATAAATAAAGGCAGCCCTGCGGGGCGGAAATCGAGGGATGAATGATGGCAGAGTCAATGAAAGGACTTAAAAGGTCTTACAGATGCGGGGAACTGAGCCTTGCCAATGTGGGCGAGGAGGTCACCGTCATGGGCTGGGTGCAGAAGCAGAGGAACAAGGGCGGCATTATCTTTGTGGATCTGCGGGATCGGGCCGGTATTTTGCAGATTATATTTGAGGAGAGCGACTGTGGTGCGGAGCATTTTGCCAAGGCGGAGAAGCTGCGCAGTGAGTTTGTGGTTGCCGTGGTGGGCAGGGTGGAGAAGCGCAGCGGCGCAGTGAATGAGAACCTGGCCACCGGCGGGATTGAGATCCGGGCCACCCAGGTGCGGATTCTGGCGGAGGCGGAGACACCGCCGTTCCCCATTGAGGCGGATTCCAGGACCAAGGAAGAACTGCGTCTGAAATACCGTTATCTGGATCTGCGCAGACCGGACTTGCAGCGCAATCTGATTCTGCGCAGCAAGATTGCCACCACCATCCGGGCCTTTTTGAGCCGGGAGGGTTTTCTGGAGATCGAGACGCCGATTTTGAACAAATCCACACCGGAGGGAGCCAGGGATTATCTGGTGCCCAGCCGTGTGCATCCGGGGAATTTCTATGCGCTGCCCCAGTCTCCCCAGATTTTCAAGCAGCTGCTGATGTGTTCCGGGTATGACCGGTACTTCCAGATTGCAAAATGTTTCCGGGACGAGGATCTGCGGGCCGACAGGCAGCCGGAGTTTACGCAGGTGGATCTGGAGATGTCCTTTGTGGATGTGGACGATGTGATCGATGCTACGGAGCGCATGGTGGCGGAGGTGTGCAGGGAGGCCATCGGCCTTAAGGTAGCGCTGCCCATCCGGCGTATGACCTGGGATGAGGCGATGAACCGTTATGGCTCCGATAAACCCGACACCCGCTTTGGCATGGAACTTACCGATGTGTCCGAGGTCGTAAAGGGCTGTGAATTTGGCGTGTTCACCGGGGCGCTGGAGTCCGGCGGCAGTGTCCGCGGCATCAATGTAAAGGGCCAGGCGGAGATGCCCCGCAAGAAGATAGATGCGCTGGTGGAGTTTGCCAGGGGCTATGGGGCCAAGGGGCTGGCCTATCTGTCAGTGATGCCGGACGGCAGCTATAAGTCCTCCTTTGCCAAGTTTATGAGCCAGGAGGAACTGGAAAACCTGGTAAAAGCCATGGCAGGCGAGCCGGGGGATCTGCTGCTCTTTGCGGCGGACCGCTTAAAGATTGTGTGGGCCGTGCTGGGGGCGCTGCGCTGCGAGGTGGCCAGGCAGCTGGAATTGATAGATAACGACCGATTCGATTTTCTGTGGGTGACGGAGTTCCCGCAGTTTGAGTGGAGCGATGAGGAAGAGCGCTTTGTAGCCATGCACCATCCCTTCACCATGCCTATGGAGGAGGATCTGGAGAGGCTGGAATCCGATCCCGGCGGTGTGCGGGCCAAGGCTTATGACATTGTGTTAAACGGCGTGGAGTTGGGCGGCGGCAGCGTCCGTATCTTCCAGAGCGACGTGCAGGAGCGGATGTTCCGGGCGCTGGGCTTTACGGATGAAAAGGCTCATGAGCAATTCGGCTTTTTGCTGGATGCTTTCAAGTACGGCGTACCCCCTCATGCCGGGCTGGCCATCGGGCTGGACCGGTTTGTGATGCTGCTGGTAAAAGCGGAGAGTATCCGGGAAGTGATTGCATTCCCCAAGGTAAAGGACGCCTCCTGCCTGATGTCGGAGGCTCCGAACACAGTGGATGAAAAACAGCTTGAGGAGTTGTGTCTGGCGATAAAGCTGCCGGACCAGGATTCTGTCGAAAATCACAGTGTATAGGATAAGGACGGGGAGTTGCGAAGGATCGTTTGCAACTCCCTCTGTGATCTTTTATGGAGGGCAACGAAAGGAGTTAGGAATTGGATACAGCGAGAATAGACTTTACAACAATAACAGCTTGTGGAGAGTGCTGTGTCGGCTGTGAAAAAAAAGCAAGCGGAGATTGTAAGGGCTGCATTGAGGCGGACGGTTATGTCCCGGAATGGGCAGAGTCCGGCCGGTGCAAGGTACATGCCTGCGCAAGAGAGCACATTGCGCAGTTTTGCGGTATATGTAATGAGTTTCCCTGTGAACGGCTGACCTCCGTAATACATTGGAATCCGAATATCGTAGAGCACTTACATATGCTTGCGGAGCAATATCGTAAACAGGAAAAGCGGGATTCACAGGGAGGTAGATGAAAATGCGCAATCCGAAGGAAACGATCGGAAAAATGATCGACAAGGCGGGCAATGCCTTTTTGTCGTATGTTGACGGAGAAGGTTTTCCCATCACCAAAGCGATGTTAAAGCCAAGAGAGAGAAATGGGATCAAAGAGTTCTGGTTTTCCTTACCGTAGAACTATTGAACAGAGAAAATCAGGCGGAGGCTAGGGGCATTGATCGGACGGGCGTCAGCCTGGAATTTGTGGATTAGCATGTATCCTTTTTCGCTGCGTGCGGATCGGAGTAGGCACTCTTCTTATGGTGAGACAGCGGGGTAACCGGTATTTATGCCTTGCCTGTTGACGGCGGTAATGGTAATATTAGCATATCGGAGCCCGGGAATATGTGCCAGTGAGGAGAACAGACTAATGAAATATGATGCATTTATCAGTTACCGCCATACAGAACCGGATATGTACGTAGCAAAAAAGGTTCATAAGGGTCTGGAAACCTTAAAGGTTCCCCGGGGAATAACCAAAAAAACGGGGAAAAAGAAGATAGAGCGTGTATTTCGGGATCAGGAAGAACTGCCCATAGGGAGCGACCTGGATGACAATATCAGGGCGGCTCTGGCGGAGGCGGAGTACCTGATTGTTATTTGTTCGCCCAGAACGCCGGGGTCTGCATGGGTGCAAAAGGAGATAGACACTTTCATCAGCCTCCACGACAGGGAGCATATTCTCGCCATTTTGGTGGAGGGAGAACCCCGGGAAGCCTTTCCGGAGAAGCTGCAAAAGGACGAGGAGGGGAATCCCGTGGAACCCCTGGCGGCGGATGTGAGAGGTGCGTCCAGACGGGAGATGAACCGCAGGCTGAGGACGGAGCTGCTTCGCCTGGCGGCACCACTGCTGCATTGCAGCTATGACGATCTGCGGCAGCGCCACAGGGAGCGCCGCATGAAGAAAGTGATGCTTGCGGCCTCCGCGGCGGCTGTGGCGGGGGTGCTGTTTGGAGCATACAGCGCTTACAATATGGCTGTGATTCGGGAAAACTACAGGCAAAAACAGGTCAATCAGTCAAAATACCTGGCATCCACCGCCTTAAGCCTCCTGGAGGAGGGGGACAGACAGACAGCGGCTCTGGTGGCTCTGGAGGCGCTGCCTGCGCCGGAGGAGGAGAGGCCCTATGTAGCCGCCGCACAGTATGCCCTGAGTGCGGCACTGTGCTGCTATGACATGGGAGATGTCTTGGGTATGGACAGGAGCCTGAAGCATGATCTGCCCGTGAAGGAGTTTTCTTTTGACAATACGGGAGACAAAATCCTGTCTGTTGACCAGGGAGGCACGATCTATGTGTGGGATGTGGGGGATGGCGCGCTTCTGGCAAAGCTTATGCCGCCGCTCAACGCCAGCGGCTATGTTGTCTCTCCCATCCGCGGCATGGTGTATGGGGATCATATCCTGATCTGTGACAATCATGGAATACGAAGCGTTACTTTTGGGGGAGACACAGAGTGGCAGGCGGAAACGGAGGAAGCTCCCATCTACTGTGAGATGGATGCGGAGGCAGGCATAATCGCCTGTATCTCCAACGGCAGGGTCGCTTTCCATGACATTGCCACGGGAAAAATGCTGGCAAGTATGGAGAACGGGCAGGAGGGCAGCGCCTACAGCAGTTCCTACGCCTTCAGCGATGACAAATCAAAGTTCGCGGTATCCCACAACCGGGAGGAGGCAGGCGGCTGTGTTTCGGTATATGATTTTGTCAGGGGAACCCAGGCGGACTATGCAGTGGAAGCTTCCTATATATCCCAGGTAGGCTTCAGTGCAGACGGGGGATTGATCGTGGCCAGCATCAAAAGGCCCGACTATCGGATGTTTTCTGCCGGGGACGAGGACACAGGCTTTGTGGAAAAGATTGACTGTGACAGCGGCCAGCGGCTTTGGATGCAGGAATTTGAATATCAACCCTTTGGAACGGATTCTGCCGGGGCAACATTGCGGTGCAGAAGTTATGGGGATGAGGAGACGGGAAGCTTCTACGACCAGGTCCTTTTTTCGATAGATCAGAGCGCATATACATGGGACGCCGCCACGGGGGAGACGGTGGCCCATACAAAGGTCACAGGCGGGATCAGAGCCTTTATGGTGGCGGAAAATGCCTGTTTCGGTTATCTGGCGGAGAGCAACGGTACAGTGAGCATTGTGGATATGAACAGGGGGATCAATTATACCACCCTGGGGATTGAGACCGGCAAGAATATATTGGACATGGGCATCAGGAACGGCGTGTTGGTGGTGAGAGCCTATGCGTCGCCTGTGCTTACCGTGATGAAATACCACGAGGGCTATGGGAGAAAGGAAATTATGTCCTACGACAATGTAGTGCAGGATGTGGTATATTCTCCGGAGGAGACTTATTATGCGGTGAGGGTTTCCGGGCAATTACAGCAGGAATCGGTGTATTTTTACCGGGCGGAGGATGATTTTCCCGTGGGTATGTGGACCTGCAAAGAGGGAGAAGGATATCATGCCGCCTCGGGTTTTCTGGATGAAACCCAATATGTCTATGTTGACGCCAGGGGCAGGGTCGCCTTATATAATGTGGAGACGGCGGAAACAGAGCGGATGGAAACAGATGAGGGCAGGGTATCCCTTGTGTGCGACAGGAATGGGTCTCTGATACTCCTGTATGGCAGGGGGAAGTACTATGTGGTGGATTTGGGGCAGAGGAAACAGCTGTACACCGGTGATGTGGGGGAATATATCTATTGCGGCATCCTTTCGGGGGATGGAAGCAGGCTGTACTGCAATTTGGCGGACAGCGGGCTGTGTGTGGTGGAGACGGCCTCCGGAAAGGTGGAACCTCTTGAAATGGAGGGTTTTCAGCTGGTGAAGGGGATGGAGGATCAAAAGGCGCTGGCGCTGAGTCCTGACGGCAGGCTGTTGGCCGCCGCCTGTGTGGACGGCAGTCTGCGCATCCTCGATGTGGAGAGAAGAAAGACCGTGGCGGTGATTCCATTTGCCAGCGCAAACAGCAGATTTATCCGGTTCTCGGAGGACGGAAGCTGTGTAATGCTGCAGGGGGACGACTATTATTTCAGGGTCTATGATTTGCAGAAACAGGGCTTTTCCCATATTTCCGCGGTGCAGTATAGTAAAATCAGGGAGGCAATCCCGGATGAAGGATCTGAAACCATAAGCCTGGTGACTACGGCGAACTTGATTGTTTTGAACGGGGAAAGCTATGAGAGGGTGGCCCAGGCGGACAAGGGGCTTGCCTATATGCCGGGGAAGGGGGCGGTGTTTTGTAAGAACTACCGCACAGTATACCGTTTCCCCTATATGACGCTGTCCATGCTTCTGGACGAGGCGAGGGCGCAGTTTGGCGGTGCGGAGCTTACACAGCTGGAGCGGATCCAATATAATGTGGATTGAAGTGCCCGCCGGCATTTTTCATCCTGATTTGAATGCCTGCCGGAGCGGGCAGATAGGAGTTTCAATGAGATTAAGTGATCTTTTGATCTATAATTCGATTGTGGTGCAATGCCACGACAACCCGGATGCGGACGCCCTTGCCAGCGGCTACGGGGTGTACACCTATTTGAAAGGGCAGGGAAAGGATGTGCGTTTTGTCTACGGAGGGCGCTACCCTATTCAAAAGAGCAATCTGGTGCTGATGGTATCCGAACTGAAGATTCCCATCACGCATGTGGACTGGTTGGAGAAGCCGGAGCTTCTGGTCACAGTGGACTGCCAGTACGGAGAGGGGAACGTGACAAAGTTTGAGGCGGGTGCGGTTGCCGTTATCGACCATCATCAGGTCAGCGGCACGCTGCCGCCGCTCAGTGAGGTCAGAAGCAATCTGGGCGCATGTGCCACTGTGGTAAGGGAATTGTTGAGGCTGGAGGGAGTGGATATCAACGATAATAAGGGACTGGCTACGGCTCTCTACTATGGGCTTTTGACGGATACAAACAATTTTGCGGAGATTTCTCATCCGTTGGATAAGGATCTGCGGGACGACGCGGTGTTTGACAGGAGCATGATCGTCCATTTCCGCAATGCGAACCTGTCCCTGCGGGAGTTGGAGATTGCCGGGGCGGCGCTGATGAATTACCGCTATCATGAGGAGTATCGCTATGCAGTGGCTAAAGCGGAGCCCTGCGATCCGAATATTCTCGGCATGATCAGCGACCTGATGCTGGAGGTGGACACCGTGGATACCTGCCTGGTTTACAGTGTGCAGCCCTTTGGCGTCAAGATTTCCGTCAGGAGTTGTGTGAAAGAGGTAAAGGCCAGCGAGATGGCGGCGTTTATCACAGAGGGCATCGGATCGGGCGGCGGGCATCTGGAAAAGGCGGGCGGCTTTATCCAGATGGAACTGCTGGAGAAGGCGTTTCAGGATTTCTGCAAGGCGCAGGGAAGGCCCGAAGATCAAGAGGGGAGCGAGGGCGCTGAAGACTATTTGCTTTGGCGTATGAACAGTTATTTTGACAATATACAGATTATTTACGCAAAGGATTACAGCATAGATATTTCCGGGATGGCGGCATATAAAAAGAAGAAAATCCCTCTGGGTTTTGTGGAGGCCGATCAGATATTTCCTACAGGCACCAAAGTCTGTATACGCACCCTGGAGGGAGACCTGGATGTGCAGATCAGTAAGGATTTATATATTATGATCGGGATTCAGGGTGAAGTGTATCCCAATGACAGGATCAAATTTGAGCGCAGCTATTGCAGGCTTGATACGCCGTATTCTTTTTCGGGGGAGTATGCGCCTGT
The DNA here is from genome assembly GCA_947176785.1 of uncultured Lachnospiraceae bacterium. Taxonomy (GTDB): domain Bacteria; phylum Bacillota; class Clostridia; order Lachnospirales; family Lachnospiraceae; genus Acetatifactor. The sequence goes on along the minus strand of CAMWSA010000093.1, from coordinate 422 downwards.
GGTCAGGGATGTGCTGGAGGGAATCAACGTATCATTGATTCCCTATGCAAAATCCTGCGTTTCCGGCGGAGAGGTACATATCTATGCGGCGGAGCTGGATCACTGCGTGAAAGTGTTCACCGCATGGGACGAGGAGAAATATATGTTGGGAAAAGCTGGGGATTATCTGGCGGTGCGCACGGATGACCTGCACGATATCTATGTTATAGAGAAGAGTATTTTCCATAGAACCTATGAAAAAATGTGAGGTTTATGGTTAAGTCATTCTTTGGCTGTGTCCTGATCGGTGCAATATCGCAGGCGAGGCCCGCGATATGCGGGTAGAGGAAAGCTTGGATGTTGCACATCCATTACTGATTGACGCAATAACACGGGCACAGCCCGCATTATGCAGGCGGAGGAAAATATGATTCATGTATATC
>CAMWSA010000092.1 GCA_947176785.1 uncultured Lachnospiraceae bacterium | reverse complement strand
CCCCACCTCGGAGCCGCCCCCCTCCTCAAAGCAATAGCCCAGGCCGTTCCTGCGATACACATTCTGAAAGGATTCCCATTCTCCGTCCGCTACAAGGGCAATGCGGTATCCCTCCTCCCTAAGTTGCCGCAATACCTCTCCCGCCCCCGGTATAAACGCAGCCTCGGTGACAATCCCTCTCTCATCAAAGACCTGCGTACTCTCGTCAATAATGGTATCTCCGCTGTCTGTGAATATTATCAGATTTTTGTTCATAGTCCACCCTAACCTCCATGATTGCTGACATGCTTGCTGATAAGTAAAGATTACCAAACGTCTGCCATCTTTACCACGCATCTTTTGCCTTTTTCACTTCATCACATTGCATTTTTTGCTTTTGCAACTAATAATTTCTTCGTTCTTTGCATAATATTTATAAAAAAGTGCGTTCGATTTTGTACAATTTATACATATTAAAACGTCACATTTCGCAAATTTTAAATAGCAAAAAAGCCGAAAACAAAATTTGACGATCAGCCGTCCATAATTTCGCCCCATAAATGGCACTTTATTTTTGTTTTGGGCAGTCCCCCTATTTGAGCAATTTTCCAGTGTTTATCAAGGTTCTACGGGTTTTAGCCGCGCCTAACTGGCAATTGTTCCAGCTCCGCAGCCCGGGGGGTTGACTTTTTTAGGCACAATTGCTATACTACTTTCACATGAAAGGCATTGGTGCTATCGCTTTTCATGCGGTTTCACCCAAATGAAAACGAGCAGTACTTAACGTTTTCTAAATTTTTTTAAGGAGGATCATTTTATGAAAAAAAGACTCATTGCCCTGCTTATAGCAAGCACAATGGTTGTTTCTCTGGCTGCCTGTGGTCAGGATGACAATCCGGGCAGCCCATCGTCCGGTTCAGGAGAAGACGTACAACAGTCACAGGCATCCACACCGGAATCGGTGCCTGACTCAACCCCGGAGGGGTCCGCTCCGGAAACGCCGGAAGCACCCGCTGAAATATCCGGTTTCGGTGAGGCTCCCATGCTCGCCGACCTGGTAGGTGCAGGTTCACTTCCCGCAGTAGAAGACAGACTTCCGGTGGCGGATGACGTATATGTAGAGCAGACCGACGCAACCGGTGCCCCTCTGGAGATCGGCACATATGGCGGCGTCATCAACCTTCTCGGCGCAGGAGGCAGCTGGGGGCTGTCCAGGCCGGTAATGGAAAGTATCATTCACTTTAATTCCGACGGTACATACTATCCCAACGTCATCAAGAGTTTCGAACACAACGACGACTACACGGTATGGACCTTTGATCTGAGAGAGGGCATGAAATGGTCTGACGGTGATGATTTCAACGCGGATGACATCACCTTCTGGTACTATATGTGCCATCTCACCAACTACGATACAAAAAAGAGCTGGCCTGCTCTGAAAGAGACAGTGGACGGTGAAGACGCATGGGCTACCCTGGAGAAGGTGGACGACTACACTGTAACCTGGACCTTCGTAAATCCCAAGTTCCCGGCTGACTTCATTGAAAACGGCGACTTCAAGTGGTGCTGGGCTCCCTCCCATTATCTGCTTGACATGATCCCGGATTCCATCTATGTTGAGAATCCCTATTGGGAAAAGACCGGCCTTGATGATGAGCAGGTGCTTCTCAACGCACAGGCAAAAGGCATTGACGCCGCGACTGTCAATGATCTGGGCAAAGCCATCGCTTATTACTGGTGGAATGAGGACGGCATTCCCTGTCTGAATTCCTATGTGCTTTCCACCAAGGAGGGCAACAATTCCAGGGACGCCCAGCTCTGCATTCTGGAGCGCAATCCCTACTTCTGGAAGGTGGACGCCCAGGGACAGCAGCTTCCCTACTGCGACGAGATCCACTTTAACGCCACCTCCGAGGACGGGCAGGATCAGTTGATGTTCCGCTCCGGCGAGTTGGATATCATCGGTGTGCTGATGCAGGATATCTCCTCCCTCCTCTCCGATCTTGGCGATCAGGCGCAGCTGCGCACCTTTGCGGGCACGGATTGGGGTTCTTACCAGATCACCTTTAACTACACCTGCGCAGAGGCAAACTATGCCGAATTGTTCGCTAACAGCAAATTCCGTCAGGCCATGTCCATCTGTGTGGACAGGGAACAGGTCTCCGGCCTTCTTTCGGAAGGTTTCCTGGAACCCGGGCAATGCGCTCCGGCAGAGGGCAACTTCGGTTATGACGCCGAGTGGGAGACAAAGTGGACAGAGTACGACGTAGACGGCGCAAAGGCACTTCTGGAAGAATGCGGCCTGGTGATGGGCAGCGACGGCTTCTATGATTTCGCCGACGGCACAGACTTCATCCTCACGATCTATACTTATACGGACTCCGGTGCTGATGCGGCATATCCGGTTCTGGAACAATATTATAACAAAGCCGGTATCAAATGCGCCACAAAAGATATTGAAGTGTCCGCATTTGACACGGAGATCGACAACAATAACTGGTATGCGGTACTTGGGCCTCACACTCCTATTGGCGGTGTTTCCCTGAAATCCAGGGTTCAGCCTTTCGTTCCCATTGCGCAGTCGGCGGAATGGTACGGCGAGTACGGTACCTACTATGGGACAAACGGCGCTCAGGGCGTAGCTCCCGAAGGCGATATGGCAAAACTGGTGGAAATCTATGAGAAGTGGAACGCAACACCCGATACGGCTGAGAGAGATCAATATACTTTGGAACTCTATGATGTTCACAAAGAAAATCTGTGGACCATTGCATACCTGAAGGCGGCCGGTAACTACAATCTGGTCAGTTCCAAGATCAAGAACCATCCTGATCTCCTGGTATGGGATGATCTGTATCAGTATCAGAACCTGGTTCATTACTGGACGCTGTTCAAGACAGAGTAAGGCCATTACCACATTCCTGGCCGGAAACGGTCGGCTAAATGCATAACAGTCCGGTTTCTTTCGGGAGTTACGGTTCCTGAGGGAAACCGGGTACATGTGACCACCTTCGGAGGCGGGGAATCCGGTTCCCCGTCTCCTTTTTTAAGAAAGGGAATTTCTAATGGAAGCAAATGCGTACAAATCAGAAAACATGCATGAAAATATCCCGAAGAAAACCCTGCTGGAAGCCGTTAAGGATTTCTTTAAAAAAGATCTGGTCCAGTATATTGTAAAACGGCTTCTGATGTTCATTCCGACATTGCTTTTGATTTCGGTTCTGGTTTTCTTCGTTATCCAGCTTCCCCCCGGTGATTATGTGTCCGCCCATATTGCGGCGCTCGCCTCGGAAGGGGAAATTGTGGATGCGGATTATGCCGCGTCCCTCCGCGCGGATTATGGGCTGGATCTGCCCATCCATGAACAGTACTTCAAATGGATAAAAGACATCATCTGGACTCCTACGGATTCCACCTATTACCGGTTATACGGTTCACATCACAACTGGAAATATTCCTTTGCCTATGGCAGGGATGTCTGGGATGTGGTGGATGACAGGCTTGGGCTCACCATCGCCGTCACGGCAATCATTATGCTGTTCCAGTATGTGGTGTCCCTGCCAATCGCAGTCTACGCTTCCACTCACCAGTATTCGGTCGGGGATTATATCTCCTCGGTCATAGGCTTTCTGGGGGCGGCAATACCGAACTTTATTTTGGCAATCGTGCTGATGTATCTCTCCTATAAATGGACGGGAAACGCAAATGTGGGCCTGTTTTCCCAGGAGATGCTTCAAAACGGCATTCACTTATACAATTTCGGCGAATTCTTAAAGAGAATGATCATCCCGATCATCGTGATCGGCACCAGCGGCACCTGCGGCATCATCCGCTCCGTCCGGGCCCAGATGCTGGACGAGGTGGGCCGGCAGTACACTCTGACCGCCAGGGCCAAGGGCGTACCGGAGCGGACCATCGTCATGAAATACTGCTTCCGGGCAGCCATCAATCCCACCGTATCCGGGCTGGGCGGCGTTCTCTCCAGTCTGTTCTCCGGCTCCACCGTGACAGCCATGGTGCTGAACATGCAGATCCAGGGGCCGGTACTCTTCAAAGCCCTGCAGGCGCAGGATATGTATCTGGCGGGAGCAATCGTGATGGTTCAGGCGGTCCTGGTAGTGATCGGCATCCTGTTCTCCGATATCGCGCTGGCATTCCTTGATCCGAGAATCCGTTATTCAGGAGGTGGCAGATAATGTTGAAAAAGAAACAAAAGACCAACGAAGATTATTATCTCGCTTCCCAGTGGACCCTGATGGGCAGAAAGCTCAAAAAGCATAAGCTGGCAAAGTTCTCCATGCTGATCCTCCTGATCCTGTACCTGGGAGCCTTGTTTGCGGATTTCCTGGCACCCTACTCTCTGGATGAGTTTGATGCCCTGTACAAGGACAGCGCCCCTTCCCAAATCCACTTTACGCATGAAGGCGAGTTTGTGGGGCCCTTTGTATACAAGCTTGAAAAGACCATAAACCGAACGGATTTCTCCGTGACCATATCGGAGGATACCTCGGAATATTACAGGCTTCGCTTTTTTGTACACGGCTCGGAATACAAGATCCTGGGGCTGATCCCCTGCGATATCCACCTTTTTGGCGTGGGTGAGGGCAGTAACGGCGGTAGCGGCGCAAAGATTATGCTCTTTGGCACGGACGCCCTGGGACGGGATATTTTCTCCAGGGTTTTGCTGGGAAGCCGGATCTCCCTGACCATCCCGTTTGCCAGCGCTATCATCAGCTTCTTCCTGGGCGTTACCATCGGCTCGATCTCCGGGTACTTTGGAGGTGCGGTGGATATTGTGATTCAAAGAATCATTGAAGTGATCGGGGCCGTCCCCCAGATTCCGCTCTGGATGGCGCTCTCTGCGGCAATTCCTCCGGGGATCTCCACCGTGAAGATGTATTTTTACATAACCATCATCCTCTCCTTTATCAACTGGACCGGTATGGCCCGGGTTGTGCGCGGGAAGTTTCTGTCCCTCAAAAACGAGGACTATGTCATGGCGGCAAGGCTTTCCGGCGTATCCACATGGAAAATTATCTGGAAGCACCTGGTGCCGGGCTTTATGAGTTATCTCATCGTCTCGATCACCCTCGGCATACCGGGATCCATCGTGGGCGAGACCTCCATGTCCTACCTGGGACTCGGCATCAAATCCCCCGCCACCAGCTGGGGCGTGCTGCTCCAGGAGGCCAGTTCCGTCACCGATGTGGCCAGCAACCCCCATAAGCTGATCCCGATTATTTTCGTGACAGTGACGGTCCTTGCCTTCAACTTCCTTGGCGACTGAATCCGTGATGCCGCAGACCCTTACAAATAAAGGGAAAATCCTGATAGACGCAATAACACAGGCATAGCCGGAGTTTGGCCCGGGCCGGACTCCCGTTATGCGGGAATGAGGTAAAAATGGACAAAGAAAATATTCTTGAGGTCAAGGACCTCCATGTGGATATCCGTATGACAGAGGGGCTTTTGACAGCAGTCCGGGGTGTGAACTTTGAGATGAAAAAAGGGGAGACGCTGGGCCTGGTGGGCGAGTCCGGCTGCGGCAAGTCCCTGACCTGCAAAGCCATCCTGGGCATTAACGACAAAAAATGTGTGCCCAGCGGGCAGATCCTGTTTGACTCAGAGGGACTTGGCAAGGTGGATCTTCTCTCCCTGGATCAGCGGGGCAAGGAGATCCGATCCATCCGGGGCAAGGAAATCTCGATGATTTTCCAGGAGCCAATGGTGGCCTTCTCTCCGATGTATACCATCGGCAATCAGATCAATGAAGCCACGCGTCTCCATATCACCAGGGACAAAAAGAAATCTAAAGAAATATCCATGGAGGTGATGCGCAAGGTGGGCATCGCCAATGTGGAGAAACGCTACAACCAGTATCCCCATGAATTTTCCGGCGGTATGTTACAACGCGCTCTGATCGCCATGGCGCTGGTGTGCAACCCGAAAATGCTTATCGCCGACGAGCCCACCACCGCTCTGGATGTCACCATCCAGGCACAGATCCTGGAACTGATGAAGGAGCTTCAGAAGGATTTCAATATGGCTATCCTGTTCATCACCCACGATCTGGGGGTGGTGGCTAAGATGTGTGACCGGGTGGCGGTGATGTACCTGGGCAAAATCGTGGAGAGCGCGGATGCGTCAGAGATTTACGCAAACCCGCAGCATCCCTACACCAGGGGATTGATCGGCTCCGTACACAAAATCGGCTCCAAAAAGGAAGACCGGTTGTTTTCCATCGAGGGAACGGTACCCCTTGCCATGAATCTTCCGAAAGCCTGCGGCTTCTATGACCGCTGCGATGTCCGCATTGAGGGACTGTGCGACAAGGCGGAACCGGAGTTGACGGAAATCGCCCCGGGACACAAGATCGCCTGCTTCAACTGTCCCCATGAAGCCTGCCGGGCCGAGCGGGCCAGGGTGGAGGCCCTCCTGAAAAAAGGAGGCTGACCGCCTTCGCATGCTCCGTTCCAATACTGATTAATGCAATATCAGGGGATTTGCCCGTGATATGCGGAAAAGAGGTAACAATGAATAAAGACAATATCATGGAGGTCAAGGGCCTGCACAAGCGCTTTACTTCCAAGGGCGTCACGGTGAGGGCCGTAACCGATGTCAGCTTCAGTGTAAAGCCGGGGGAAACCATCGGTATCGTGGGTGAGTCAGGCTGCGGCAAAACCACACTGGGACGCTGTATCGTCCGGGCCTATGACGCCTCCGAAGGCGAGGTTTTCTATCGCACCAAGAGCGGCGAGGAGGTAGACTTCCTAAAGATAGACAAGAAAAAAATGAAGGAAATCCGCAAGGAAATCCAGATGATCTTCCAGGATCCCTACTCCTCTCTCGACCCCAGAATGACTGTTCTTGACATTATCAAAGAGCCCCTTAAGGCCAATTATCCCAAGATGCCCAAGGCGGAGATGGATCAGCGCGCAAAGGCAATGGCGGAGAAGGTGGGCCTGAATCCCATGTACCTGATGCGCTATCCCCATGCCTTTTCCGGTGGTCAGCGGCAACGGATCGGCATCGCCAGGGCGCTGGTAATCGAGCCTCAGATCATCGTCTGCGATGAGGCGGTCTCCGCCCTTGACGTATCTATCCAGGCGCAGGTCATCAATCTGCTGCGGGATCTGCAAAAAGAACTGAAACTGACCTATCTGTTTATCAGCCATGACCTTTCGGTGGTGGAACATATTTCTGACAAGGTAGGCGTCATGTACCTGGGCCGGATGGTGGAATTCGCCCCGGCGGAGGATCTGTTTGAAAGACCCATGCACCCCTACACGGAAGCCCTGCTTTCCGCAGTGCCGGTGGCAGATCCCACCATCCAGATGGAACGCATTCCTCTGAAAGGTGAAATCCCCAATCCCGCCAATCCGCCCAGCGGCTGCTATTTCCATGAGAGATGCCATTACTGCATAGATAAGTGCAGGACGGATTCTCCGGCGCTTACCGAGATGCCTGACGGAAGAAGCTGCGCATGTCACAGGGCAAAGGAACTTACGCTACGGGGCTTTACCTATGACGAGGGAGCAAGGGCACAGTAACAGGCCGCATGGAGAAAGATACAGGAAACGGGAGATGTGTGATAATTTCACCCATCTCCCGTTTTTTGTGTACTCCAGGTCCTGTCTATTGCCCGCTCCAGGTCCCCTGCGTTTTCCTTCTCATAGTCATGCGCTATTTGTCCCATCAATTAATTCGGCCCGTTCCCCTTCCGGCAAAGCATAAATATCATCAAGCGTATAAATATTTACCGATTTATTCTTTGCACAGACCCAATTTTGCGGCACCGATGATACCGGCATCGTTGTCCAGCCTGGCCGCCACCAGCCTTGTATTCTCCGCCGAAGCTCTGGAATATATTTTTTCCTGCACAAGTTCCCGCAGCATGGGGAGCAGGATGTCTCCCGACCTGCTGATCCCTCCGCCGATACACAGCACCTCCGGCTGCAGGATATTGATGATGTTGGCAATTCCCTCGCTGAGATAGCCGGCATACTTTTTCACCACCTTCACTGCCGCCTTGTCACCCTGCCGGTATGCGTCAAATACCAGCTTGCCGTTTACATATCCCCTGTTTTCCCTGCACAGATCCCATAAAAGGCTTTTGGTCTTCTTTGCCATCACCTTCTCCGTCTGGGCAATCAGCGCTTCCCCGGAGGCATATGCCTCCAGGCAGCCTCGTCTGCCGCAGTTACAGGGAATCCCGTTGTAGCGGATTGTCATATGCCCCAGTTCTCCGGCGGCATAATTTACGCCCCGAAGGATCTTCCCATCCTGGATCATCCCGGCACCGACCCCGGTTCCCAGCGTCACCATGACGAAGGATTCCGGTTTTTTCCCCAGATACAGATACTCTCCCCAGGCCGCCGCATTGGCGTCATTTTCCAGATAGATGTTCTTGGAGGTCTGCTCCTTCAAAAGCTGCCTTATATCCCCCTGGCAGCAGGGCAGATTGTTGGCATACTCTATACATCCCGTCCTGCGGTTGGCCGTTCCCGGCACTCCTACCCCGATGGACTGAACCTGATCCGGGAATACGCCGCTCTCCGCCATAAGTTCCTTTGCCAGAGACACAAGCACCGCCGACATAGCCTCCGACGTCATGGCTCTGTCCGTGGCAAGGCCCTTCCTGGCCACAATTCTACAGCCGTCATCCACCAGCCCGGCAGCAATACCGGTCCCCCCCACATCAATTCCTATATCATACATACCTTCCTCTTTCCCGCATATCCGGAATTCGGCCAATCCAAACTCCTGCCGGCATGCGATACCGCTTAAAAATGTATTTGGAGTAATAATGTCTGTAAAGCTTCCGGCCTGACACCTTACATGTCAGGGCCCGGACAATTCCAGGAGGACCGTCTTGATCTCGAAGGCGTGGAACCCAAGGCGCACTTTCCCTTCCTCCAGCTCCAGCTCTTGCTGCACTTCCTCCAGCATATTGCAGGCATAGACACGCCTGACACTGCCGGGGACAAGGAGTGTCGTCTCGCCCCCGCATCCCTTTGTCTCATAGACACGCAGAACCACTCCTCCCCTTCGGTCAAAGGCAGGCTTGCAGGTCTCCAGAAGGGCATGACCTCCCTCAAGCCGGAAGAAAGACACAGCCTCCTGGGTTACGCCCGGCCCGGCATTTCCTCTCCCCTGCCCTGCCCCTTCCGGCTCCTGCCCTGCTCCTTCCGGCTCCTGCCCTGCTCTTTCCGGCTCCTGCCCTGCTCTTTCCAGCACGGATGCTGTCACTGTCACATTGCACTCGTAGGCTTCCTCCGTCACCCTGCTATGCACAAAAGGCCCGGAGAAAGGCAGAATGGAGTAGGTGAAGCGCTGCATCCCCAGATCCGCCGTCATGTCGGGAATCACCGGGGCACGGAGCAGCGTCAGGGAAAGCCTGCTGTCCTGCGCGGAAAGTCCGTACTTGCAGTCGTTGAGTACCGCAAAACCGTTCTCGCCGTCCGTAAGCACCGCGTACTTGTGATGACAGGTCTCATACAGATCCTGCTCATATTGCCTGGATTTGTGTGTGGGCCGTCGGATGTAGCCGAACTGGATTTCCTGTAGTACCTCCTTTGTGTAGACTGTGGTGGGGAAATCCACCTTCAGCACCCTGTGCCTTTCCTGCCAGTCAATCTCCGTCTCAAAGTCGATTCTGGGGCTGTCCGGCGCAAGATGGATCCTCTGCCTTGCCGTAAAATGCTCTTCCTGCCGCTCCACCACCGCCGTCACGCCGCCGTCCGAATGCCGGATAGCCCGGAAGGTGCAGCTGCCCTCCAGCTTTTCCGGCACCTGCTCGTACATCCGCCCCAGTTCCCAGGCATCATAGTCCACATTCACATCCCGGTACAGCCGCCACTGATTCAATGGCTCCCCCGCATACTCATATCCGCTGGCTCCGTCCTTAAGGCTGGTGATCCGCCCCTGTCCGTCCATCCGGACGCAGTAGAAAGCATTGGAAAACGCAATCCCCTTCGCCACTGTGTCTGCCAGGCCGTCGCTTTGCCGTTCCGGTGCCTCCCCGGTCTCCGCAACCTCCTCCCGCAGTTTTAAGTATCCGCAGGCGGGCAGCTTAAGCCCTCTGTAACTCCTCTCCCAACTCAGGGAATTAAACAGGGCCCTGCCCTTTGCCAGTCTGCCAAGCAGTTCTCCGGCAAGCAGGCGGCTCTCCCTCTCCACCTGTCCCAGAGCGCTTTCCGCCTCCCGGTTCACCCGCTCTATGGAGGTTCCCGGCAGAATATCATGAAACTCCTGAACGAGTAAAATCTCCCATAACTCCTTCAGCTTTTGCAGCACCTCTTCCTCTCCCTCCGTGCTGCCCACAAGCCGCAATAAGCCTGCCAGATATTCCGCCTCCCGCAGGGCATACTCCGCCTTCCGGACCCCTCTTTTAATCCCGGCCTGGGCAGTGTAGGTCCCCCTGTGCCAGGCAAGATACAGTTCCCCGTAATAGACATTTCTGACCTTATCCTGATCCAGCCGTTCAAAAAAAGCCGCCGGACTTTCCATCCTGCACCTGGGCGCACCCTCCAGATCCCTGCAGCGCCCCGCCGTCTCCACCATAAGCTCCGTGGGGCCGCCACCCCCGTCCCCATAGCCAAAGGGGAACATAAACACGTCTATATCCTGCTTCTGGTTTCTGTCCTTCTCCCAGCGCTCCCGCAGGGCACCGGATGTAAATACCGCATTGTTCTTTTTGTAAATATGGGACAATATCCTGGTGCCGTCAATACCCTCCCACCAAAACAGATTATAGGGAAACTGCTCACACTCCGGATCGCAGCGCAGCAGCTTCTGGGTGGCAAAATAAGGGACCCTGCACCCCTTCATAATCTGGGGCAGCGCCCCGGAAAAGCCAAAGGTATCAGGAAGCCATGCCATCTTACTGTCTGTGCCAAACTCCTTCCAAAACCAGCGCTTCCCCAGCACAAACTGCCTGATCAGGCTCTCACCCCCTGCCAGGTTGGTATCGCACTCCACATACACGGCCCCCTCCGGCACAAATTGTCCCGTCCCCACCTTCTCCTTCCCCCCAGTCTCTTATACACCTCTCCGCCCCCACGACACCACTGAGGTTATCGGAATCCGGCGTC
>CAMWSA010000091.1 GCA_947176785.1 uncultured Lachnospiraceae bacterium | reverse complement strand
TTAGCTTCATGCGGTGGCAAGTCGCCCTTATTTTGTATATATTGCCCAATCCCTGCATCCTGAACGGGAGTTTCACAATCGCCTAAAAATATATTTTCTGTGAGGAGGTAATGATGAATCGGAAGGTGCTTTTTAACACAGGCTGGCAGTTTGCCAGGACTGCGCTGGGAGTGACGTATGAGCAGAAGGAAATATGGCAGGCGGGCCTGCGGCCGGTAGCGCTGCCGCATGACTGGCTGGTCTGGCAGACGGACAGGCTGTATGAGGACGGCATCGGCTGGTATGTGAAGGACTGGCTGGTGGAAAAAAAGGCGGGGGAGAGGATACATCTGCGCTTTGACGGCGTGTATATGGATTCTGCCCTCTATATCAACGATTGCCTGGTGGGAGAGTGGAAATACGGTTATTCCACATTTGAATATGATGTGACGGAGGCCCTGCGGGAGGGGGAAAACCGGCTGGTCATGCGGGTGGTTCACCAGTCTCCTAACAGCCGCTGGTACAGCGGTGCGGGTATCTACAGGAATGTGTGGCTGGTAACGGTACCAGGGGTGCATATAGCCAGCGACGGAATCTATGTGTCTGTGAGGAAGGCGGAGCAGGGCTATGAACTGCAGGTTGAGACGGAACTGGTGGACGGCCAGGGCGGCGCGCCGGATCTGGCATCAGGGAAATATCAGATTTGCTATACGCTGTCAGAAAGCGTGCGCCGGGAGGCAGAGGGTAACGAAGAGAGCGGCGGGTGCCGTGAAGCAGGCGGTAACGCAGGGAGCGGCGTATACCGGGAAGCGGACGGCCCCGCGGACGTTGGCGTACAGCGAAAAGCCGGCGTTGCCTCGGCGGAGGATGATCAAATGGGAGAGGGTGACGCCGACAGATTAGCGGCGGACGGCGCATGGATTTGGCAGTACACAGTGGACTGCAATTGTGAAAACGCCATGGCGGACGGGCGGGTGGTGCTGACCCCGGACGGACGCAGGCTGGAACATGGCGCACGCTTTAACAGCTGTTATATGGTGAAGGCCCCAAGGCTTTGGGACGTGGAAGCTCCCTATCTGTACACCCTGCGGGTGGAGTTGATGGAGGACGGGCAGGTGATTCAGCGGGAGAGCCTTAAGACGGGCTTTTGCTGCAAGGAATTTAGGCCGGAAGAAGGGTTTCTGCTAAATGGCCGGAAGCTGCGGCTGAACGGTGTCTGCGAACACCATGACCTGGGTGCGCTGGGGGCCGCTTTCTCCAAAGAGGCCATGCGCAGGAAATTTCTGAAACTGCGCAGTATGGGGGTGAACGCCCTGCGGACCTCCCACAATATGCCTGCACCGGAGGTTATGGAGTTGGCGGATGAATTGGGTTTTCTGGTGGTTGCGGAAGCCTTTGACATGTGGGAAATGCCCAAGACCCAATATGACTATGCACGCTTTTTCGTGGACTGGGCGGAGACGGACGTGCGCAGCTGGGTGCGCCGGGATCGCAGCCACGTGAGTTTGCTGATGTGGAGTATCGGCAACGAGATTTATGACACCCATGCCAGTGAACATGGGCAGGAGATCACCCGCAGGCTGGTGGGTTATGTGCGGGAACACGATCCCAGGGAGAATGCACCCTGTACCATCGGCAGCAATTTTATGCCCTGGGAGGGTGCGCAGAGGTGTGCGGATATCACCGGGATGGCGGGGTATAACTATGCGGAGCGCTACTATGAGGAACATCACGGGGCCCATCCGGACTGGGTGATTTACGGCAGCGAAACGGCCTCTGTGGTAAAGAGCCGTGGCATCTATCATTTCCCGCTGGAGCGTTCCATTCTGACGGACGAGGACGAGCAATGTTCCTCTCTGGGAAACAGCGCCACCAGCTGGGGGGCGGCCAATGAGGAGTATTGTATCACCATGGACAGGGATACGCCCTATTCCTGCGGCCAATTTTTGTGGACCGGCTTTGACTATATCGGGGAGCCTACGCCCTACCAGACTAAGAACAGTTATTTCGGGCAGATAGACACGGCGGGAATTCCCAAGGATGCATACTATATCTACAAAGGGGAATGGACCGATGGGAAAAAGGAGCCTTTTGTCCATATCTTCCCCTACTGGGATTTCAACCCGGGCCAGGTCATAGACGTGCGCATTGCCAGCAATCAGCCCAGGGTGGAACTGTTTGAAAACGGGATATCCCGTGGCACATGTGAGATGAGTCATGAGGCGGATTCAGGAAGTATGCTGACTGACGACTACAAGCTGTGGTACAGGCCGGGCACGATCTGCGCGGTAGCTTACGACCATGAGGGCCGGGAGGTGGCGCGGGAGAGCCGCAGCACCAGCGGCGATTCGGCGGCGCTGGTACTGCGGGCCGAGAAAATGCAGGGCAGCCGCATATTGACCTGGCAGGGCAGTCCCGCCGGCGGTGCGCAGTCCATTCCTACAGACTGCATGACTTTGACGGCTAACGGGGAGGACATGCTGTTCCTGGAGATTTCCACAGTGGATGAAAACGGCAGCCCGGTGGAAAACGCCAGCGATTATGTGGAGGTGGAGGTTACCGGGCCGGGTCGGTTAGTGGGACTGGACAACGGGGACAGTACGGACTATGATCCCTATAAGGGCACGATCCGCAAGCTTTTCAGCGGCAGGCTGATGGCGATGGTCGCAGTGGAAGACCAGCCGGGAGAAATCAAAGTGACGGTGAGGGATGCCCGCAAAAGCGTCCATCTGGGAGAACTGCCGGCCTACACCAAAGAGGACAAGAGCAGCCATGTGCAAAAGATACGGCAAAGCGAGATGGGGGATATCCTGCGAGAGGCAAGCCTGTCCATAACGGTGGTGCCCGGCGAGATGCGGGAAGGCTTGGCTTTGCTTCCCCGAAACAGCTTCATGCCTCTGGCGCAGGTACCTGTGGGCTTTGTGCCTGTGCGCAAGCTGGAATTGATTCATGCTGAAGAGGATATGCAAAGCCTGGAGGATGGGGCGGCTGCGCAGCTGCCGGACGGAGAGCAGTTGCCGGAGACTGCTGCTGCACCACTGCCGGAGACTGCCGCACCGCTGCAGGAGAATAAACAGCGCGCCTGGACAATCTTGAGTCCGGAGAAAAGGCAGGTTACCGTACAGGCTGTCTGTCATCCTGCTTCTGCCACAGATCAGGAGATCATTTGGAAAGCGGTCAATGCCTCGGGCATTGAGACCAATGTGGCCAGTGTGGAGGCCCGGGGCGACAGGGCTGTGATTACGGCTTTGGGAGACGGAGAATTCAATGTGCGCTGCATGGTGAAAAACGGTACGGACAAGGTGAAGCTGATCTCCCAGATGGAATTTGTCATTCAGAATATGGGGCCGGCGACTATGGACCCCTACTCCTTTGTGGTGGGTGGCCTGTTCAACTGCAAGCAGGGCACGGTACTCAGCGGTATTCAAAACGCCGCCTCAACCGCCCGGGAGGGATTTACCGCAGTGGGTTATTCCGGCCTGGATTTCGGGGACTACGGTTCGGATGAGATCACGATATCCATTTTTGCCAATACCAACGATCCCCAGTTTATACAGTTCTGGGAGGGCTTGCCGGACGAAGAGGGCAGTGAACTGCTCTATGACGGCGTATATCACAAACAGAGCCAGTGGCAGGTGTTCCAGCCCGAGACATATAAGCTGAAAAAGCGTCTGCGTGGACAGACTACACTCAGTATCTGCACAAAGTCCTCGATGGAACTGGGCGGCTTTGTTTTTACCAGGATAAACAGGGCCTTCGCACAGCATTATGTGGTGGAAAACAGACAGCTTTATGGGGACAGCTTCACCGTGACGGAGAAGGCCATAGAGGGAATCGGAAACAATGTGTCTCTGGAATATGCGGATATGGATTTTGGAGAGCAGGGCGTCAGCAGGGTCAGCATCTGCGGCCGAACGCCGCTGGCAAACAATACGATCCATGTGCGTTTTGTCGGAGAGGAGAGCGTAAACCAGATCGTGGAATTCCCTCACGAGGAGGAATACACAGAACACAGCTTTGAACTGCAGCCGGTGAAAGGGCGGCAGAAAGTGGTATTCGTGTTCCTGCCGGGGTGCGATTTTGATTTTGAGTGGTTCCGATTTGAATAAGATTTGTCTGAATACATATGAGCGCAGAAAAAAGGTAAATTTGAGCGACGCAGGTATGGGCGCAGGGAAGGACAAAGCAGGGAGTGGGAAGAAATGTCCTGCTCCCTGTTTGTATGGATAAATCGTCTCCGCCCGGTTGATATACTCACAAGCGGTTAGATTTTCCCTCCCGCACGTCCATACTGCCCAATTATGCAGTATAGGACGTGCAGGAATGGGAGAATCTTAGCGTTTGTCAGTATAATAGGGAAGGATGCAGGTAAAAGGCTTCTCTATCCGGCAGGAAATTTTCCGGGCATAAGGCATTACTCCTTATCCATGGGGAAGAAAATCTTAGTAAGCGCATCCAGTAAACACTCCACAGCGGCACCGCCCAGAAAAATGATCCAGGTAATATACCATGCCTGGGTGTAAAAGCTGACAATAAAATAGAAAATCACAATCAGTATCCACATCAGCCCTTCCAGGCTGCCCTTGATCTGTTTAAAGCGCTTGCGGCGCTGCTTTTTGCTCTCGGAACTGCAAACAGCCTGCCTGGCAGCATAGTCAGCCAGTTCTGCCGGGGGCTGGATTTTGCTGGCATATACCAGTAGCGAGACCGGTACGATACAGATCAGCAGTGCAACGCCTATTCCCAGCAGATTTAGATTCTGCCCATTTATATAGATAAATTTTTCATTATACCAGTATAGCAGGAAAGAGACCACCAGTACAGTTCCTGCCAGCAGGAAAAGACCTACGGACACGGCGGTCAAAGCGGCTTTCTTCTCCTGGGCCTCCCGTGCCCATTGCAGATAATAAGCATGGGAATAATCATCATCCGTGCCCATCTCCGCGAAAAGCTGCCGCACATCGCCAATTGAGCCGATAACCAGCTGAAATGCCTCGTCTTCTCCATATCCCCGAAGGGTCAGGTCGTTATACTTTTCCAGTGCATTGGCAATCAGTTCCTCCTTCAGTTCCAGCGTGCGGCGATTTACCGGCGCATTCTCAAACAATTGATCCATATATTTTCTGATTCGCAGATTATCCATAACTTCGGGCGCTTACCTGCGCCCCCTCCTTTACAGTATTTGGGGTATAAAGAGCAAAACGAATGTGTGTGCTGAAGCGGGCAATAGCCGAATATGCTTCTCCTGCCACAGGGGCGCATATTTGTGGTTTGCTGCTTTTATACTCACGACCGACTGGATTTTCCGTCCTGCACGACGTATGCCGCCTAATTATGCAGCATGTGCCGTGCAGGAATTGGAAAAGCTTAACGGTCGTCAGTATAGATATATGTGTATGATTGGAGGCAGGCCGTTAAAGACTGACCTCCCACTGATCAAGCTCCAGCAGTCTGTCAATTACGGCCTTGGCCTCTATCCACTCCCGAAGCCCCTGCTCGCAGGCTTTGCGCCCTTCCTGAGTGATGGAATAGTAGCGGCGGCGTGCCCCTACCTTCTCATCCCCCCAATAAGTGGTAATGTAGCCAGCCTGCTCCAACCTGCGAAAGGCGGTGTACAGAGTTGCTTCCTTCAATTCATAGCGGTTATCCGTCTTGCGCAGAATATCTTTGTTGATCTGGTAGCCATAGCTGTCATGCTCCAGCAGGCTGGCCAGAATAATGGTTTCCGTGTGCCCACGGATGATATCGGCGGTGATTGACATGATGTCGCCTTTCTCCCGATGCTGTGGGTGGTCTCTGATAGAAATGCTATATATTGACGCATCAGTATAGCTGGTTCATAGATAGATTATAGGACAAGATACCTCACCTGTCAAGGTATATCGGCGGGAAGATAAGGGCGGCCTTCGAAGAGTATCAAAGCCATACTGTGCAGTACCTTGACTCCTCACGGAGAGGCTGCCATGCTCCTTCGTTTTTATGGCCTGATCGAAGAAAACAGGATCAGTGAAAGGCTTTTGAAGACATAAAAGTAGCCGTCACCATTGTAATAGTGACGGCTTGCCTTTTGCGAGGCTGCTGTTATGATTTGGGAAAAGCCGATTCTGGTATGCCTGTATCAGCTAATGTAGTCCAGTTGTTTCATGGTTTGATATTTTTCCAGAAGATCATCATATGAAAACTTTTTACTTTTGATTTTCAAAACATCCTGGATTACTTGCTCTGCAGTCCCTTCATCACGAAGCATAGTATGTGCCACATAATCCAGAGTGGTATATGCCTCCAGATCGGCAGCCGTTTTTGCGCCAAAGCATCTGAGTACTTCCAATACCACGTCCTTCTCCGTATCCGTTAATACATGAGGATAATTATTCCTATCTGTCGGAGTTATCTTGTGTGTCAAATGATCAATTGATATATTGATAATTCCCTGTGCCTCCAGTGCATGCAGGGCATCATCCAATGACGCACTGTAAGGTCCATAGAAATGAATGGAAAAATTCAGGCCCAAATCGATGCCCTTGCGTTCCATCAAATACATGAGTTTCTGAACCATCTTCTTGCCTGGTTCCTCTGCTTGGCAAATATAATGAAGGATTTCTTCGCACATAAGATAATTTTTCATAAAAATGTTTTCCAACTCCATTCCTATTAGGCTTCATCGTATTTCCCTGCACCATAAGGGGCAGAAGACCAACTCTGGGCGGCCCGGAAGTCCTGTTGTCCATCAGCATGCTATACGGAAATAGGCTGATTTCCATAAATGACATGAGCAAGTAAGGTATAAACCCTGCGGACACAATTCTGATCAGGCCCCGTCAGGTCAGTCAATAACATATTTCTGCACATGTTGGGTGACTTTATCCAGGATAGACCGGTCACAGAGATAAATCCTCTCAATATTGATCTTTTCAGTCAGGCTTTTTATTATAATGGACTCTTCAGAAATCGTGGATATCTTACCCTCGGCTTCATCAATGATAATAATGGCCCGTTCATCATCCGGCGTTGTCCTTATGGGTATCTTATGAGGCATCTTATCTGCCGAACAATCCTCAATAAAATAATTCTCACCAAATTGTTCATAAATGATCTTCCGCATAATCTTAAAGTTTCTAAAATCTGCTTCAGAAGGATGTGTTTTTGTCTCATATACCCTTGGATATACTTTCCGGTGGACAATATTGCCGCAGGCAATGCTTGTACTGGCCTTTTCTTTTAGCAGATTCCACACCCGGTAATCATCCCATAGCAAATATTCTTTTGTATCAACCGGAAATGTTCCGTCGGGTAGGATTTCTTTCAGGGCGATGAAATACATCTTGTCAAAAAAACGGCGGGTACGGTGGAAATACACCTGTACAAACATAAAATACCTTGCAAGCATAAATTCCTCAAAAGCCTGCACACCACCTGAACGGATTGCCAGTCTTGGAAAACCGTCATCCTGATAGATCGTCAGACAGGAAATGAGCCTCTCCACATCATATTTTCCATAATTTACACCACAATACAGGGCATCACGGAGCAAATAATCCATCTTGTCACAGTCCATCTCACTGTCCATGAAGCTTTTCAGGAAAATGTATTCCATGTTAATGCCAGGTTCTTTTCCCTGATATATATTACAGATCAGTTCTGGTGTGATCTGGTATTCGCTGCCGTGTTCTTTTTGGAACGCAATTCCTATCTCGGTAATAATATTCCCTATTTCTGTCTCTAACACAATTTTTCTTGTAAAATCCTCGTGTTCCATACCGGCAGGAAACACCGATTCCGCCGCATGGGAAAATGGTGCATGTCCAAGATCATGAGTAAGCGCTATCAGCCTCAGAATCTGTCGGTAATAAGCGATCTTGCTCTCTGACCAGTCCGGTCTCCCGTTTTTTACCGCTGACTCAAATGCACGGGTAACCATGTGCATAGCGCCAATAGAATGTCCAAATCGGGTATGCTCTGCTCCATGAAACACCAAGTAGGTCATAGCCAGCTGCTTAATATTCCGTAATCTTTGAAATGGCTCAGAATCAATCAGTTCCCGTTCAAGGGCGCTGACTTCAATAAATCCATGTACAGGATCTCGGAACTTATCATGATGCCTCCCCATACTTAGTCCCTCTATACAGTCAAAATACGAGTAATAGGACAATACATTTCCTCATTTATATTTTCTAAATGATTTTGCCTTGCCCTCCTACTGGAATATTGTAGCAGTATATGGTGAAATCTGCAATAGGAATTTGAGGTGCTATTTCGGTTTTATGCTTGAACATGAGAGTTGACTGAAGATGAAGCAAAGCAAGGTCATTGCGGGATGGGCGATCGGTGCATATTACTAAGCAGAACTTGATCCAGATAGGGATATTTATTATAGCCCTGGCAAATATGATTTATCAGAAAACCCATTGCATTTCCGCCCCATATATGCTATTATGTAACCATAAAAGATAAAAGAATCACGCTTTGCAGGACACAGTCTTCGTCTGACAGATTATGCCCTGGACACACGGTTATATACCGGATAACAACATATAATAGAATAGGGCCGGATTCCCTTGATATGTATTGTTAAGGGGAAACGGCTATCTCTTTCCCTGCCGGTACAGGTGAGAAGCGACAGCTGCCGGAGGCAGGGGAAGGAGAGACATGGCGGAAAAAGATTTGGTGGAAAAGAAACTGGAGGATCATAATGATGTGTTTGCCGATATATTGAACACATTGCTTTTTAAAAAAAGGGTTCTCAAGGAAAATAAGCTGTGGAGCGGGCCAACTGAATCGATCTACAAGAGCGATAAAGGGAGATTGCAGGACCAACGGAGGGATACGTTCAAAAGCTATCGGGATGGGGTATGCTTGGTCATTGCGTCTTTTGGGATCGAAAACCAGTCGGACTATGACAGGACTTTGCCTGTCCGAATCCTGGGGTATGACAGTGCAAGCTATAAGACCCAGGTAGATCAGAAACGCAGGGAGTTACATCCTGTCATTACGATTGTTTTGAACTTCAGCGACCGAAGATGGAGCAAAGTAAGGTCATTGCGGGATCTGATGGCTCCGATCCCGGAGGAACTGGAGCCGTTTTTTCAGGATTATCGGATTCATGTATTTGATATTGCGTTCTTGGAGGATGAGGTGATTGACTCTTTTCGGAGCGATTTCAAAGTAGTGGCAAGGTTTTTTAAGAACCGGCGGCTTGGCAGGCCGGCGCTGACAGATAACACAGCATTAGACTATCCGGTGGAAATAGCTGAACTAATGGCAGTGTTTACCGGGGATAAAAGTTATAAGAAGATTCTGCCGGGCGTTAAGGCGGCAAAGCAGAAGGGAGAGCGTGTGACGATGTGTTGGGTGGCGCAGGAATTGATTGAAAAGGGCGAGAAGCTGGGGGAAGCGCGAGGTGAGAAGCATGGCGAAATGCTTATGGCAACCCTGATGCAGAAGTTATTTGCAGATGGACGCATAGAAGATGCGCAACAGGCCGCTGGCAATGAGCAGGAGCGAAAAAAGCTGTATCAGGAATATGGCTTAACTAATGAGCAAAGCTATAACACATCAAAACCTGGAGGGAATGATTACATCTGATAGTATGCCAATAGGTGCAAACCATATTAATGAGACGGGTTGAAAGGATATAGCAAGTAATTTTGTACGGTGCCAGTGAATCAGGAAGCAGCAGATATTGTATGTATTGCCGGATGTCAGGAGTCTTCATTTGTGGAATACAGGAAGCACATATGGAAAATACTTCCTATGATCAGAAAAATTAAGGGTATATTTTCATTTATTCGATTTAGGTTTTTGACAGTAGATGATATGGCAAAGGTGAGACCAGAGCGAACATTTTCACCGCAATCAGTAATCATGATATTCCGCTTGTTGTATGCTCAAGGAACACGGAAACGAATTAGGAGACAGATATAACAATGCAGCGCCCTGCAGGGCGCTGCTGTGCTAATGATTTTTATGGCATTTCACCAGATCCTACTTCGCCTACATAGACCCAGTCACCAACCCATTCATCAGTAGTGGTGTTGTATAAGCGTTTCCAGACTTCATTGCCTCTCCTCTCATAGACCCATGTTATGATATCTGCCTGTGGAGAAACAGTTTCAGAACTGGGAGGGGTTGCGGCATGTGCCGAAATAGTAAAACTAGGTGCTGCGAATAACAGCGACATACTGCATGCCGCAGTAACAAATGCTAACTTATGGATTTTGAATCGCTTCATTATATTCCTCCTTACTTGAATAAACCTTAATTTTGGCATAATGCTCCAGAGAATCGACCTTTTCACTAATTCCAAAATAAGGGATATAAATGGTATAAGTGTCATCAGCATTTCGGATTGCAAAGATATCCTCATCACCAGGGACGGTGCGTGTATCCGAATCCCGGATTTCCGGTCTATAGGAACTATTTTCAAGTATAAACATATAAGAACCTATGTATATGCTACTAACAATTAGCAACATTGCAGTGGAAAGCAAGAAATTACGTTTCTGTCCTTTGCTCTGCATCATACAAAGCCGACGAGAAAGATTGCTATTCTTCTTGAGAGCCAGGCCCATGCGGTGGGAAGAAATATCTTCCCGCTCTTGGTCTCCTCCCATATAGTGCAACATACAGGAAATATAGCCGATAGTGGATTCTTCCCCTTCAGAGATGATAGAATCATCAACCCGCATTTCCAACAGGACGCCGATCTGTTTACTCAGCAGGTGCGTAAAAGGATTCCACCAATAGGCAGCAACCAGACAATTAATGGCCAATTTTAGCCACAAATCATGATGCACATAATGGTATATCTCGTGTCGCAGGGCAAACATGACATCCATATCGGAGGAGTCAATGTCTGCTGGCAGCAAGACGAGGGATTTACGAAGTCCCATAACCATGGGGACATTCACAAACCTAGTGGTACGCAGGCGAATCCGCCGGCGCTGCCTCTCTGTGCATAATTCCATCAGGATAGAGGCATAGGGTTCCTGCTTGGTGACATCCCTGCTGTTTTGCCGAATCAGCATTCTCAGCTTCCAATGACTATAAAACAGAATGGATAGGCGTCGGATACTTTCCACAAGCCACACCACGCAGAAAATATTCCAAATAGAGATTCGAAGTCCCG